>DATMXG010000062.1:0-10343 GCA_035561755.1 Methylomirabilis sp. (SeqCode) | reverse complement strand
TTCCAGGACATGGCACGCACGCGTCCGATGCGGCGCCTGCTTCAGGGTGATGTGGGGAGCGGGAAGACGGTCGTGGCCGCGTTCCTCATGGCCATGACGTACCGGTCGAACCAATCCGCCGTGATGATGGCGCCCACGGAGATCCTCGCGCGGCAGCACGCGGCAACGGTCCGTCGATTCCTGCAGAACGAGGGGACGCCCCTCATGCTACTCACATCGTCTCAAAAGACGCTCTGGGAGGGCGGGGAGGTGGAGGCGCTGAACCTGAAGGGTGCGAGTGAACGGATCGGACACGGGCGCATCGTCGTGGTCGGCACGCACGCGCTCCTTGAGCGGGGCATGATGCCTCCGGATACGGCGCTTGCGGTGGTGGACGAACAGCACCGGTTTGGCGTCTCACAACGCGAGGCACTGGCGGTCGCGCTCCGTCCAGACGGCAGGGTGCCGCACCTCGTGTCCATGACCGCCACGCCCATCCCGCGTTCGCTCGCGCTCACGCTCTACGGCGATCTGGACGTGTCGGTCATACGTCAGAAACCCGAGGGCCGTCTGCCCATCTCCACTCGCGTCCTGGTCGGCGACGACCGCCAGGCGGCATACGATGCGATCCGGCGAGAAGTCGCGGCAGGTCATCGTGCCTTCGTCGTTTGTCCGCTCATCGATCCGTCCGACCGTCTTGGCGTGAAGTCGGTTACGGACGAAGCCAAGCGCCTCGCGGCCGGACCCTTGAAAGGCCTTCGCATCGGTCTGTTGCACGGGCGTCTCTCCAACGCGGACAAGGACGGCGTGATGACGTCGTTCGTTGAAGGACTCCTCGACGTGCTCGTTGCGACGACGGTCGTCGAAGTCGGCGTGGACGTGCCGGAGGCAACGGTTATGGCGATCGAAGGAGCGGACCGTTTCGGTTTGGCGCAGCTCCACCAGCTGCGCGGCCGCGTGGGCAGGTCCACGCACCCGTCCTCCTGCTTCCTCCTCACGGACACTGAAGGCGAATCGCTCGAGCGTCTCAATGTCCTCGAACGCACGAACGACGGGTTCGCGATCGCCGAAGAAGACCTCAAGCGCCGCGGGTCGGGCAATCTCCTCGGCACGCAGCAGTCCGGCGCAACGATCTTCCGCGCGGCCCGGTCCACGGACCTCGAACTCATGGCGCTCGCGCGCGAGGCGGCAACGGGTCTGTTGAATGACGATCCTGATCTCGCGCAGCACCCTTTGCTCGCCGCAAGGGTTTCGTCCGTGCGTGAAACGAGCCATCGTGAGTGAGGGCTACGATTGCCGATTACCGAAACCTATCTGCGTATAAGTCGTTTGTGGGAGCGGGGCAGGGGTAGGGTGGAACAAGTGTACACGCGGGCACGCGGGCAAGAGCACGTGGACGAGCGAACTAGCGAACAAGAGGACACGTGTGAAGCCCGCTTCTCACCTGTCCACTCGTCCTCTTGTCCACTTGACCACGTGCTCTTGCCCGCGTGCCCGCATGTCCGCTTATTCACTTGTTCACCTACCCCCCAGCGTCTTCTCAATCGCTTCCCTCACCGTCCCGGCTTCGATGATGGTGAGGCCGGGGACGGGCTTGGTCTTGGACCCGCGGGGGAGGATGATCGTCGAGAACCCGTGGCGTGCGGCTTCTTTGGTGCGCAGGTCTGGGAAGGGGATGGGGCGAATTTCGCCGCCAAGGCCGACCTCGCCGCACGCGACCGTCTTCGCGTCGATCGGCACGTCAGACACAGCCGAGGCGATGGCAAGACAGAGCGCGAGGTCGGTGGCGGGTTCTTTGGCGTCAAGACCGCCTGCGGCGTTCGCGTACACGTCTTTGTCGAGGATCTTGAGACCGGCGCGGCGCGCGAGCACGGCGATCAAGAGTCCGAGCCGGCTCGTGTCAATACCGGTTGCGCGTCTCACCGGTGTGCCGTACCCCGCATGGCTCACGAGCGCCTGAAGTTCGATCAGCACCGGACGGCGCCCCTCCATGAGGCAGGTGACGACCGAGCCTGCCACGTGCGTAGGCCGGTCGCGTAGGAGTTCGGCCGACGGGTCTGCCACCGACTCGAGGCCGCGTTCCGTCATCACGAGGACCGCCACTTCATCCGTTGGCCCGAAGCGATGTTTTTGCGCACGGAGCAGTCGAAAGCGCCCCGACGGATCGCCTTCGAGCATAAGGACCGTGTCCACGAGGTGTTCGAGGAGTCGCGGACCCGCGAGGTCTCCCTCTTTCGTCACCTGCCCCGCGAGCACGACAGGCGCGCCAGATGACTTCGCGGCCTCGGTGATCGTGGCGGCGCTCGCTTTCACCTGCGTCACGTTGCCCGACTCGCCGGCCACGTCTGGCAGACGCATGGCCTGGATGGAGTCCACGATCGTGAGGTCGGGCTTTTCGTCCCGAATCGTCGCCGCCACGACCGAGGCGTCGGTCGCGTCCAAAAATGACAGCGTCACGGGCATGTCCGCCGCCATGCGCCGAAGCCGCAGCGCCACCTGCGATGGCGATTCCTCGCCCGTTACGTAAAGCACGCGCATCCCGGCGTTTCCAAGCGCAATCGCGGCCTGCGCCAAGAGCGTGGACTTCCCGATCCCGGGTTCGCCGCCGAGCAGGGTCACGCTTCCGGGCACGAATCCGCCCGCGAGCACGCGGTCCAGGTCCGCGTGGCCGCTCGAACGCCGTGGGGAGGCAACGTCCACGCCGAGCGACGTGAACGATCGCACGGAGCCCGGCTTTGCGTCCGCCGTCCGCGACGACCGCGCGTCCCCGTCACCCCCGCCGGCCTCCTCGACCGTGCTCCATTTGCCGCACTCGGCGCAGCGGCCGGTCCAGCGCAAAAACTGGGCCCCGCAGGCCGAGCATTGGTAGAGAGTCTTGGGTTTCGACATGTGCACCATCTTTTCACCTCATGGCGGCCAGAGCAAATATCCGATACACTCTCCGTATGAAACGGGGAGCACGAACCATTCTCCGCGGGACGTTGCTGGCGTTGGTATTCAGTTTGTTTTTCGTATCGAATGTCATCGCCCAGAAACCAATAGCACCACCGCCGGAAACGTATTACGTTCCCGTATTGAATGTTCCGATCCCGGGGCTGGATTTCACGGACTATCCTATCACCGAAGGCGGCGGAAAAATCAGCGTACCGTTTTTTTCAGCGTACGTCGGCGCCATCTATCGGTACATGTTGAGCGTCGTCGTTCTGATCGCGACCATCATGTTTACGTATGGTGCATTCCAGTACCTGCTCGGAACGGCGATTACCCAGATTAAGAACGGGAAACGGATCATGCTGGATGCCGTCATGGGAATGCTGCTGGTCCTTTCGAGTTACCTGATTCTCCGAACCATCAACCCGGCCACGTTGAATCCGAAGGGACTTGAATTTACGAGCGTGAGAGCGGAAGAATTCCGGCAAACCGTTATAACGATGGGAACTACGAAGGTGGATACGATGCTGCCCAATGAGTTAGGTTCACCTGGTTCGGACAGCGTCCCCGCACCCGTTCTTCCGTCAGAGCCCATATCGCCGACCGGCGGCCCCTATGTTCAAGGGACGTGTCCGTTCATTACTCCTCCGGGTTCCGGGTGGACTGAGTATTATCAGGCCGCGCTTCCGTACATATCGGGTGCCACGATTAGCGACAGGATTTTTCAAGCGGCTGATATCGCGGTCAGCTGTCATAGGAACCTCGGTTCATGCGGGCATGTGGCAGGGGTGATGTGGGGGCTCGCAGGCGTCGGCGGGAATAGTGACTGTCTGTTTGGGAAGAAGGGTTGTGAATGGCTCTTGATGTCGCGGAAGACGAACACGGTGATTCGAAGCGTCAGTACGCACATCACTCGTGGGTTGCTTTGCGGGAAATGTATGCCTGGGGCCAAGAGGGTGAGTCCGATTTGTTATAGTACGAAAGGTTCCGCGATCGAGTTGGCGAAGAAATTAATCCGGAGCGCCGCAGGCGACGATTGGCCGAACAAATGGGCGGATGACCTACGACCGGGCGACTGGATCTATTCGTATACGGCGAACGATGAATGCGACGGATTGCACTCGTCAATTTTTCTCGAATGGAAAGATCAGAAAAAGGGTTTGGCGTACGTGGTTCAGGGGCAGGCGAATAGGGTCGTGAATTATGCCACGAAATGTTATAAAACGGCGTGCGGAAACAGGGAACCGATCACGGGCATCTTCCGACCGAACCCGTGAGCGCCTACGGCGTTCCCACTTCGACTGGCGGAGCTTGTTCCTCGCCTGTATCGAGTGTCATGCAGCACCTGAACCCGTTTTCGAACGGGCGCCACGTGATGTTGTGAGCGCCTCCCGGGGACTGGGTGCAGGTTGGTTCGGCGGACGTATTCCCAAGGTGCGACACCGGACTGAAGTAGAATCCGACCCACTGGTACGGCTTCGATGACCCGGAAACATCTCCCAAGCCGAACCGGTCGTCAGTGGTAAGGTCTTTGAATGAGTCTTTCACCGTGACCTCCTGGACATTCGCAGTCATGTCATACACCTCTTCAGCCGTCTTGCAGTCCTTCCTGTATCCGCTCGGTTCAATGCCCCCCTCGGTGATGCGTTTTTCCTCCGCTTTCAGGAGTTCGAATGCCGCTGCGTAAGAGATTTTTTCCTTGCACGTAAACTTACCTCCTTCCGCTGGCACCATATGGCAGTAACGCGGTGTCGGATCATTGAGCGCCGGATTGCTCGGATTTAGGATGCTGTGGACACGGTTGCTGGGAGGAGGAAACGTAGCTCGGAGGATCGCATCCGTATTCGCCGTCACGAACCCACTCGCTTGTGAATCATAGTTGCACGGCGCAGGGCCGTTTCCGGTGGGTTTCACTGTGCCGACATTCGGGATTTTCGCGCTCACGATCCGTCCCGGGATATACGTCGGGCCGTACCCGTAGGTATTTTTTCCGTCAGGGCCGAGACAGGCGCGTTGCCACTCCTGCGTGGTACAGAGGCGCTTGCCGATCAGATCGCAGAACCAGTCCGCTTCCCAGTCTAGGACTCCGACGATGGGATACGCACCTTCCTGGTTCGGCGCTTCATAGCGGTCGATGCAGAATGAATCGACGTTCGCCTTCTTATACGTCGGGCTCTTTCGTATCGCGATCATGTCCGACGGACATTTCTTGATGGCAACGAGGCTTCCACTTTTCTCCTTTGCGACGCCTTTGGACTCTTTCCACTTTTGGAAGCTCGATATGCCGGTGACCTCGCCGGTGTCTTCATTCACCACGGGGGCTCTTGACGGCGGAACCGCCGCAGACGCTTCCACACGCGCGCGCTCCAGGGCCGGATCGCCGAACGCATCCCTCGTCACCTGGCGGATCGTGAGGGACTTGATGTTGACTGTCGCGGGGTTGATCGTGGAGAGGATGAGGTGCGCGCCCAATACAAGCAGCATCCCCACCACTGCGTCTGTCATGATCTCCCTCCCCCGTTTCGCCTCGCCTGACGAGGCGCCGATGAGATAGAGGAAAGCCCCCCACACAAACATCACGGTCGCGGCTACGGCCAGGATGGAAAGCGCGTAGCGGTACCCGGCCGAAACGAATTGGGCGAAAAACGCCCCGCCACCGGCAGATCCGCCAAGCACAAGGCCCGGGATTGGAACGTTGAGTTCCGGAACGAGGGTCGCGTCGGTTTTTATCGCAGGCTCAACGCGCTCAACCGTCGTCGTACCTATGCGCGGTGCTCTGCATGATCCGTTCACGCACGAGTGGCTCTGCCCGCAGTCTTCATCTTTGCCGCACGCCGAATCCGTAGGGATGAGTTTGCATTGCCCGTTGTCGCATTTTTCGCCCACCTTGCAATCACCGGTCTGTTGGCAGGCGGCGAAGGTTGTCTCCGGAACCGCAAGCGCGACTATTCCGGTGAGCACGAATGCGATGCCAAGCGCGCCCGCGCGTTGACGGATGGTCGGCGGGCTACACCCGCGGGAAGCGATGGTAAACATGTAATTATCACAGGCCGACCGATGCTTCCGTACGCGGCTCGCCGCTAATGCTGGGCAGTAGAATTCCTTCGAATACGCGGATGACCTCATCCTGCGTGCTTAGCTTGTACAGATTTTTCTTTTCAATCAGTCGTGCCGTCACCTTTTTTTCAAGTTCGAGGTCCCGTTTACAGGCATACGAATCATTGTCGCCGCAAAGGCAGTTCTGTTCAATGATCCCTGCTAGAATTTCACCTTTTTCGGGTGCGCCAGCGTACGTGCTCACGCCAATGCAGTAGGCGAACTTGTACACGCTATCATTAAAGGGAAGACATTTTTTCACGAAAGAGAGGTGCGAGTTGAGAAACTCCTGTGCATTCTTGTAGATTTTACTGCACTGGACGGAAGGAAACGGAGGCCCCTTGAACTGAGCGTAGGAAGGTTGTGGGTAGCAACCCTCGGTGCATTTCGTGGCTGCGACCATCTGCGCCACGTCTTCCGTCTCCACACAACCCTGCTTGCAGGTGGAGCTGTACGAATTGAACGACACCCCGCTGCATTTCGTAAGAGCCGGGTCGTTCTGGCACTTTTTTGGCCATTGATCGTACGACTTACCGCCGTACTCCTTTGATAATTTTGCGTCTTTTTTGCAAAACTTATCAATTTTTGGCTGGGGAAAGGCCTGGTGCGGGCATGTGCCATCTTTTTTATCCGGGCACCCGATGCCGCCGAAATTGTAGTACTTAATGTAGTCAGACTTGCCGCACACAGTGACGTCCCCGAACAGGTTTACGATGATGCAGGAGTTCCACGTTTCCGTGAGCATGTTTGCCATGATCACGCCCGCCGGAATGCCAGTAGCCGATTGTTCTTCGAGGTATTTCTGGATGGTACCGATCGTGATTCCTGTAATTCCGTAACGTCCTTTCCCTCGCGTTGGGCATGCCTTCGGAATGTTCAGGTTCGTTGGGCACGTGTTCGAGGATGAAGGGGGAGGTGGCTTTATGACTTCGCCTTTGTCGTTCGTTTTCACGTCGCTTAATTGACGACCGCAGGCATTTCCAGGAGAAACTCCGGCGCGTCCCAATGTGCCCGGCGCGTCCGCATTCCCCATCATGTAATCGAGTGGGATGTTGCGGACGGATTCGATGGTGAGCGCTGACAGGTTGAGCGTGGCGGGATTGATCGTCCGGAGGATCAGGTTCGCGCTAATTACGAGCAGCATCCCCACCGCGGCGTCGAGCATGATGGCACGTCCGCGGTTGATAGTGGGCATGGCGCTGCCGAGAAGGTAGAGGAAGGCGCCGAACACGAACATCACCGTTGCGGCGACCGCGACAATTGAGACGGCGTAGCGGTACGCGGCTGAGACGTACTGCGCGAAGAACACCGACCCGCCTCCATCTGAACTTCCCAGAGTAAGTCCCGGAATAGTCGTGTTGAGCTCGGGGACAATGGGCACATCTGGGGCGGCCGCTTTCGGTTGAACGTGTTCCACGGTGGTCGTACCGATGCGCGGGGCCGCGCACTTTCCGTCAACGCAGGCATGACCCTGTCCGCAGCTTGCGTCCGATTGGCACGATTCCCCCACGGGGACGAGCGCGCACGCGCCGCCCTGGCACGTTTCGCCCACTGCGCATTCATTCTTGTCTTTGCAGGCCGCGAGCGTCGGGAGCGGCGCCAGCATCAACGTGGCGGTGAATATGACGTACAGCCATGCGACCGCACTGTTTGTTCGGCGAACAACCGATTCTGTTCCGTTGAGTGTCGCCATACTTAGAAGTATGTGAGGGCGAAGTACCACTTGCCGTCACTGCCATCCGCATTGCAGCCTGTGGACTGAATGTACTGTTGGAGTGAACCGCTCGAGGCCATACCCAGGCCGAATCCGAAGTTCGGGTCGCCGTTCCAGTTGGGGAATGACACGCGCGACGCACGAAAGCCCGTCGGCGCTTTCCGGCTGCCAAGCGCACTTCCAGACTCAAATGTTTCGAAATTCAGCCCCGCACCCCCCGTGTACATAATATAGTGCGACACGCCGGAACCGCAAAAGATGCCGATGGCCGTGCCCACGGGGAATTTTGGGATGAGCGAGATCATCTCGTTTGTACCATGCGCCACGTATCCCTTGATCGTCTCATTTTTACATTTACCGGAACCGGCAAGGTCGCAGTGCTTCTTGGCCACCTGACTGCCTTTCTTCACGCTGACCTTTTTTCCGTCCACGTCCACGTCGAACGCCTCGTTCGCCTTGTAAATGTTGATGATGCCGCCGTATCCCATGTTGGGCTTGTTGCCTTGGGCGGCCTTCTCGAGTGAGTGCTGTTTTTCGACCCTCTGGTTGTCCATAGGTCGCAGGCCCGCGCATTTGAGTGTTTGATTCACATGCGTTCCGCAGTCAACGGTGACAAGATCGTTGCATGCCACCGGGTATGTGATTTTTTGATAGTAATCGGTCTGGAGCCAGTTGAAACACGGATCATCTTTCAGCTTCTTTATGCTGTTGGATGTGTATAATTTGTATGTCTGGATAAACCCCGTCATATTATGTTTTTGTGCGAATGCGAGCACGTCCATTTCTCCGCCGTTAAACTCGATCCCAGCCGGGACGCCGCAGGCCGCTTTCGTTTGATCCGATAACCAATCGTGAGGCGCTTTACCTCCCGAACCAGCGGAAGTTTTGTACAGCGCGGCGAACATGAACCCGGGCTGCGGTGGGAAGAAAGTCATGTTCTTGCCGCCGTTCGATCCGCCCCGTATGTACGCAGAACCACTCTGATCAACGCCGATCTGCTTCCATACTTTGAGTACCTCTACGATACCTTCTTTTGACCCGCTTTTTCCCGCACAAGCTGCCTGCATCCGTTCCCACGCGCCTTTGCCTGAGGGCGGTTGTGGGGTGGGACAGGGGACGTTCGGATCAGACGGCCGCCCCCCCGGGCTTGTTCCTTCAGGCAGGGTGTTAATATCCGTCGTCCCGAATTGATTGAAGAGTACCGTATTCAAGTCTTGAGGAATGATGGGTGTGAGCGCGATTGAATTCAGATTGATGAGCGCCGGGTTGATCGTCCGGAGGATCAGGTGTGCGCCGAGCACGAGGAGCATGCCGACGACCGCGTCCTTCATGATGTCTTTCCCACGCGCGATGCTGGGGATCGCGCTGCCGAGGAGGTAGAGGAACGCGCCGTACACGAACATGATTGTGGCTGCAACCGCCGCGATTGAGATGACATATCGAAACGCTGCAGCCACGTATTGAGCGATGAGTGATGATGAGGCCTGGGATGCTTCACCCCCCGTGAACGTGAGTCCTGGGATCTGCACGTTCAGGTCCGGGACCACGGGTGGGGATGCGGCCGGAACGGATCCTGACCCCGCCGCGGCTGCTCCTGCGCCTTCTGGCGCCGCGTACGAATACGCGCTCGTGGGTGGCTTGGGGCACGCGCCGCCGTCGGTCGTTGTACGACACTTTGATTGCGGGTCGAGCGGTACTTTGTCGCAGCTCCACCCTGCGGGGAGTTTTACCGATGCTGGGAGCGATGTGCAATCGTTTATGCCGGCGAGTTTCTCGGAATCGATCGTGAGACAGGTGACGGAGGCGGGATCCGGCGGACCCTTGCACGAACAGCACACGTTCGCGGCGAGAACGGATCCGGGCGCGAGCGCCAACATGAAAATGCCGCAGGTGAGCAGCGTTTTAACGCGAGATCTCGGAACACGATGCAATCGCTTCATGGCCGCGTCGCTGCATCGTTGGAAGATAGTCCGACGATGCAGCGACGCGACGATGGAACGTCTACTATCTGCGGAACGCTCACAGTCCGCACGCGCTATCTGGTCTTCGACGTCGCCGAAGCGGAGAGTTTTTTCCGGAGAGCCTCAGCGAGCGACGGCGCGTCCACGTAGCCGGATACCGGGATGCCGTCCAGGAACATGATGGGGACTTCGATGACGGCCAAGGATCGTGCTAGTTCGACGTCTTTCGTGAGCCGGAAGGAGATCGCGGGATCGCGCAGGCACACGAGGAAGTCGTCGATGTCGAGGTTCAATTCTTTTGCGAAGGCGAGGAACTCGGTGTCCGACAGGTCTTTGGCGCGGAAGAAGAGGGCATCGTGCATTTGCCGGAACCTGCCCTGTTGGGCCGAACAAGCGGCCACCGTGGCCGCGGCCATTGCGCGCGGGTGCTGGCTCACGAGCGGCAGGTCGCGCCATACCACGCGCACGCTATCGCGCCAGCCTGTGAGCCGGAGCGCGTCTTCAACGGCCTGTGCCTGGTTGCGGCAGTACTCGCACTGGAAGTCGCCGAATACGATGAGCGTGACGGCGGACGATGCGTTACCGGAGAGCAGGGGATCGGTTGGCCGGATCTCCGGCGCGCGCGGCGGCCCTTTCGTGGGGGCGTCTTCCGGACGGAGCAG
>DATMXG010000061.1:0-28950 GCA_035561755.1 Methylomirabilis sp. (SeqCode) | reverse complement strand
GAGCCGAGCGGAACGCGGGTGTCCGGCGGGGGAGGGAGCGTGGGCAGGTTCTGGAACATCGGACGCCGCGTCGCGCGTTCCTCGCCGGTTCTAACGCTCGCCTTGTACGCGCGCACGCCCTTGGGGGAGAAGCGCACGTCCCAGCCAGCGGCCTCGAATGCTTTCAAGGCCCTGAACTCGATCGTGTCGAATGGCGCGTCGAAGTTTACGCACGCGTCTTCGAGATCGCGTCCAGGCACGCGCCGGGTGCACTCGAGTTGCGTTCCGTTTCCGTGAGGAGCGAGGGCGACGAAATCGTACCCGATCTCGCCGGCCAGCCTTGCGATCAGGTTGAGATCCAGGTCCATGAGATCCTCCAACTGGGTGGTTCCGCGAATTGCGGAGAAGGTTGTCGGTAGAGTGATGTCCGATCCGAGATCACCACGTTGGTCGTGGTCTCGGATCGGTACTGGAAGCAGGTGTGCTTCCAGCGAGCTGCCGACGATTTGAATGTTCAGTGTCCGATTTTGTACGTGGTCATGCGCGTTCCTTTCGCGTCAGAGGGTGAATGTTTTTCGACCGTTCTCGCACCGCGAGACGTGTCTCGTGAGGCAAGATGGGTGCTGGAGGAGGTTGTCGGCTCCTCCAGCGGAAGTTGTTGGATCGTTATTGCCTGCCCGACCGCAGGCTACGTTACAACCATTGGAATGTCCTTTCTGCGGATTGGCGCCTTCTGTAAGCGGATGCCATTTGGAAGGCTGTTATGCACAGGCGACCATCGCCTGCGCAGTTCGGTGTCAAGCCGCGGTCCGGATGGACTCGCGGTTGAAGCGCTTCTGCTTGCGGCCGTTCCGTCCGCCTCGCTTCACGGTGCCGGCCCTGAGGCGGCGCCACCGCTTGGCGTGGCTCATCATGCAGTACACGCGCTCCCGGTGCCTGCGGAAGAACGCCGCCGACATCCAGTTCGCTTCGGCCTGTTCTTCGACGTCGAGGCGCGCGGCGGGCTTCGCGCGGTTCTCGTGGAGCGGCTGCTCCGCGATCTCGTCGAAGTCGAAGTCGAAGCGGAAGTCCTCGGCCTCGGAGTCGAAGTATGGGGAGTCATCCTCCTCGTACCTCTCGTCCCCGATGTCGTTGGCGTCCACGCGCGTTCTCACGCACGCGACGCAGTTCGTGTAGCGAACCAGGACGGGAACGAGGTCGTTCATTTAGTTACTCCTGTTGTGGGTTGAAGTTGCGATGCGCACTGACGGATGTCTGCGCGCAGAATTGACGACAAAGGGAGGATTCGAACCTCCGATTTCCCCTGTTACGGTTCTTTTAGCGCGATCCTTTTGAGATCCGCTCCGGACGTAAGGGCACAATGCCTTACTCCTATCCGGCTTTGTCGGGGCCTGTTGTCTGCTGTCCACCTACGCTCGTGCTTGAGCTTCGGTGGGATCAGCCGACGGGTTAGGGGAAGGGGACCGGTATCACGCAATGCGGGATACCGGCCCAAGGGATGCAGGTGACTTCCGAAGAAGTTCTGCATCCGAAAGGATCGTTCACTGAAATGCTCGAGACGAATCCCAAGCAGATCAGTGTCGAAGCCCATCCTCCATCGGTACCCCCTTGCGGGGGCCAACGGAGGGCTCTCCTCCCCGAACTCGTAGGCCGATTCCTCGCGCAGCCTGTCCTGAGCGAAGTCGAAGGACTCGGAATGACAACACTCCGTTTTTCTAAGGACAGATCTGAGGGGGTGAAGGCGAGGTGGCTCCCCGAAGGGTGCTCTCGCCCGTGGCGTTGCGTGCGGGCGGTCCGAGACGAATCCCGGTCCAGCCGTTTGCGTGGCCTCATCACCGTTCACCCCTTCGGCTCTGCTCAGGGCAGGCTCTATGGGTTATCGGTGATGCTCTCTCCTCCCCAGGTCTGTTTATAGAAAAACTGACCTGTAGTTGTTGGGGTGAGCGTCGAAAACGCGTCGCAAACAATTCGGTCAGTCAGCCTATACCCGGGCTTTTCGGGCTCTCCCCAGAGCTATTGATTGTGAATGACTAAATACAATATCACCTTTTGACAATTATGTCAAGAGGACTAGTCAGGCTCTATTAAGCCAAATATTAAAAAAGCGCTTATTTAAGCCTTATTACGATCATTTAGTCCTATTTTCGACTTCGTTTGCGGACCAGGTCTAGGATGAAAATGATGAAGATCGCGCCAAGCAGGTCCATCAAAAGGTCGTTCATGGTGTCCGATAGATCGGGCTGGCGGGTGGTATGGAAATAGTAGTCCTGAACCCACTCATGGAATTCCCAGACGATCCCGATGAATGCGGTCGTGCTGAACGCGATGTACGACTGCATCCATGCCGGGAGCGACGCAGGGAGCGCCTTTCGTGATACGGCGTCTTTTACAATGATGAGCGCGCCCCACGCGATCGCAACGCCACCAAAGAAGTGCATCAGGAAATCAATATTCTCAACGTTCACGAGCGCGAGCGTGAGTAGCAGGACGATGAGTGATGGAAGGAGCGCGCGGACGAGCGCGGTCATACGCTGGTTGTACATACGCCGCAGTTTACACCGCTTTGAGATGCGAGACGAGCGTCTTCGGTGTCAGCGCATCGAGCGCAATCGCGTCCTTTACATCAAACGATCCGATCTTGGTGCGACGGAGTTGGGTGAGATATGCGCCCACCTTCAGCGCTTCGCCGATGTCACGGGCGAGGGCGCGGATATATGTGCCGGATGAGCAGGACACGCGGAAACGCAAAACAGGCCAAGTGTATTCAAGGATCACGAGTTCGGAAATGGTCACAGTCTTTTTCGGGAGTTCGACTTCGTGCGCGCGGCCTGCGCGGGCGAGTTCGTAGAGTTTCTTGCCACCGACTTTTTTGGCGCTGAAGGCGGGGGCGGTTTGGAGGTAGGAACCGCGGAATTGTTGAATCGCTGATTCAATGTCCTCCCGTTGTGCGACGGACGACGGACATTCTGTCACGGTGCCTTCGGGGTCGTCGGTGGTACTGGTGGCGCCGAGGAAGGCGGTTGCTTCATAGGTCTTGTCGAGGCCGACAAGGCCAGTCAGGGTCTTGGTCCCTTTATTGATGCCGATGATGAGGAGGCCGGTCGCGAACGGGTCGAGCGTGCCGGCGTGGCCCACGCGCCTCGTTGCCGCAACACGACGCACGGCATCCACCACGTCGTGGCTCGTGATGCCGGCGGGTTTGTCGATCAGGAGAAAGCCGTCCATAGGGGAAGAGACTGGAGACTAGAGACTGGAGATTAGAGACTAGAGACTGGAAGGCAGAATGGCAACGTTTCGCTCACTCGAGTCTCCAGTCTCTAATCTCCAGTCTCCTGTCTATCATGGTTGACAATCCGGACGATTTTCATTAGAGTGGCCGCACGTTTGATCGACCATGAACGTTTCTGAATTGGCACGTCGTCTCAAAGTGACGCCCAACGAGCTCCTGGAAAAACTCCCGGGGCTCGGGTTTGGTATCGGCGAACGGGCCATCAAGGTCGATGACATCGTTGCGGAGAAGATCGTGCGCAAGTGGATTGAGAACGAACGCCGTGAGCGCATGCGCACGTCGCTCCTGAAGACCGGGGCCGTGAAAGCGGCCGCAGCGCCCGGGCCGAAACGGTACGTCACGCTGCCGGCCGTGATTGTGGTGCGCGACTTTGCGGGCAAATTGAATCTGCCGGTCACGCGCGTCATTCAGGAACTCATGAAGGCGGGCATCCTCGCGTCGCAGAACGAACGGCTCGACTACGAGACGGCGGCCATTATCGCCGAGGAACTCGGGTATCAGGCCTCGCAGGAGGCCGTGAAAACGGACACATCGGACCAGTCAGAGGCTCAGGACCGCATGCGCCAGATCATGGATGCGGAAGCCGCGGAGAACCTCGTGCCACGGTCGCCGGTCATCGTGGTGATGGGCCATGTGGACCATGGAAAGACGAAGACGCTCGACGCCATCCGATCCACGAACGTGATGGGCGGAGAAGCGGGAGGCATCACCCAGCACATCGGCGCCTACCAGGTGGTGAAGAAGGATCGCGGCATCACGTTCATCGACACGCCGGGCCACGAAGCGTTCACCGTGATGCGTTCGCGCGGTGCGAAGGTCGCTGATATTGCGATCCTCGTGGTCGCAGTGGACGACGGTGTGCAGCCGCAAACGAAAGAAGCAATCAACATCATCAAGGCGGCCGGGCTCCCGTTCGTGGTGGCGCTAAATAAGATCGACAAACCCGAAGCGGACGCGGACCGCGTGCTGGCGCAACTTGGCGAGGCGGGCGTGACCACCGAGGCATGGGGCGGGACCGTTCCGCTTGCGAAGATTTCCGCGAAGACCGGTCAGGGGATCGACGATCTGCTCGACCTCGTCCTGCTCGTTGCGGACATGAACGCAGACAAGATACGGTCGAACCCGAAGCGACTCGCGGTTGGCACGATCATCGAGTCGCATGTGGACAAGGGTGAGGGCCCGGTGGCGACCGTCTTGGTCCAGACCGGGACGCTGAAGAAAAACGACTGGATCGGCATTTCGGGCGCAGCGTACGGTCGTGTACGCGCCATGCGCGACTGGACGGGCAAGCTCATCGGCGAAGCGCCACCCGGCACGCCCGTGAAGATACTCGGGTTCAAAGTTGCGCCAGCGGTCGGCGACATTCTCGAGGTTCCGGACGATCCGAAAACGCTTGAAGTGAAGAAGGTGAAAACGAATCTTCAGGTTGCCGAAGCCTTCACGGCGAAAAGGCAGATGCCGGTGGAAGGCGAAGAAGGCGTGCCGAAGAAGATCGTGTTCCAGGCGGTGCTGCGCACGGACGTGCTCGGGTCGCTCGAAGCGATCCTCGGCATGCTCGAAAAGATCCGGCACGACGACGTTGGCGTCGAAGTGATCCAAAAAGGCCTCGGAAACGTGACGGACGCGGACATCACGCGCGCCGCGAACGCGTCCAAAGTGGTGTACGCGTTCAACGTGGTGCCTGGCCCGCAGGTAGCGGAGCAGGCGCGCGACAAGGGCGTGGAGATCAGGCAATCTAAAGTGATCTACGAACTGTTCGACGACATCGTGGCTGAGCTGAACAAGATCCTGAAGCCCGAGGTATTCGTGGAACAGCTTGGGACGTTCGAGACGCTCGCGATTTTCCGCACGGAAACCCAGCGCATGGTGATCGGCGGCCGCGTGACGGACGGCAAGGTCGTCGCGGGCGAAAAAGCGCGCGTGTGGCGTCCCGTATCCGGGTCGGAACAAGCGGAACCGCAAGGGGACGTTACGCTCGAGAGCGTCCAGATCGGCAAATCGACAGTCAAAGACGCGCACGGCGGCCAGGAGTGCGGGTTGTCTGTGAAAGGGAAAGTCAAAATCCAGGTTGGCGACCGTCTTGAGGTGTTCCATGAAGAGGTGAAGGAGCGCAAGGTGACGGTGATGCGATGATTGCCCTCCTCTTGTACGGGCGACGCACCGCGTCGCCCAATCAGACAGAGAGGATGTTCGTCAATAGAATGGGCGACGCACCGTCCTTCGGCGAAGTTTACCCCGAGCCGAGCCGAAGGGCTCAGGACAGGCTCCGCCCGTACAGCAGAAAATAAGAAACGCCGCCCCGAAAGCCTTCGAGGCGGCGTTTGAGTTTTACGGCCGAGCCGTCTCACGGACGGGGTTCTCCGGATCAGCTTAGAGCTGGGCTTGCGGCCGGCGGTCCGAGCTAGGCGCGGCGTTGACCTTCGCGAGGAGCGGTTCGAGGTCGCCGATGTTGAACAGGTTGCGCTTGATGAGCTCGAGGAGCATCCCGCGCGGCTTCGCCATCGACAGGGCCTTCCGCAGGGCGCCGAGCGTGGGCACGTTGTTCGCAACCAAGGCATTGGCAACGCCCTTGGGGATCCACGGAATCTTGGCGACGTGCGTCTTTTTCGTGATCGGTCTGCTGTCCTTCTTTGCTCCCATTCCAGCCTCCTTGATATGTGAAACGGGACGACGAAGATATCAGGTTTGATATGGACGGTCAACCCCCGCCACGTGCCATCCCGAGCGTAGGTGCGCGCGACTCCGCTTCGCTGCGATCGGGATGTTGTTTGATGGGGGCTTGCCGTCTCCACAATCCGCGGTTACGATTGCGGCCTATGGAACAGACATTCACCGACGCAAATTTTCAGGCAGCCGTCCTTCAATCGCCCGTTCCCGTCCTCGTGGATTTCTGGGCAGCATGGTGCGGGCCGTGCCGCACGATGTCGCCCATCGTGGACGAACTCGCGGGCGAGCTCGACGGCAAGGTCACGGTCGGTAAGATGAACGTGGATGAGAATCCGCAGATGCCGGGGCAGTACAGCATCATGAGCATTCCGACATTCCTCCTCTTTAAGGGCGGGGACGTGGTTGAGCAAATGGTGGGGAGCATGACGAAAGACGCGATGCGGGAACGGATATTGAAGCATTTGGGTTGAACTTGATGGAATGCGAATTACGACAGTATACGAATTACGAATGGGCTCACGAAATTACGAATTACGAATCGGATCTCGTATTCGTAATTCGTAATTTCGTGAGCCCATTCGTAATTCGTATACTGTCGTAATTCATAATCCATATGCGCAACGTCATCATCATCGGAAGCGGCCCCGCGGGATGGACCGCGGCGCTCTACGCCGCGCGCGCCAACTTGGCGCCGCTTCTGTTTGAAGGACCGGAACCGGGCGGTCAGCTTACAACGACGACAGAGGTCGAGAACTTTCCGGGATTCCCGAAGGGCATCCTCGGCCCGGAGCTTATGGAACTCTTTGCCGCGCAGGCAAAACGGTTCGGCACAGAGGTCATCCGTGAGAACGTTGAATTGTTGAAGGTTAACGCAGATGGGACGTTCACGGTTACGGCCGCCGGCAAGGAAGAGCAGGCGAAAACCGTGATCCTTTCAATGGGAGCGACTGCGCGACGGCTCGGTCTCGAATCCGAGAAGGCCCTCTACGGGAAGGGCGTCTCCGCGTGCGCCACCTGCGACGGGTTTTTCTTTAAGGGCAAAAACGTCATCATCGTCGGCGGGGGAGACAGCGCCATGGAAGAAGCGAACTTTCTCACGCGCTTCGCCGCGTCCGTTGCCATCGTCCACCGCCGCGACGCGTTCCGCGCTTCGAAAATCATGCAGGAGCGGACCATGAAGAACTCAAAGATCAAAGTGATCTGGAACAGCGAAGTCGCGGAGATCCTGGGCGTCGACGTTGGCAAGGTCACGGGCGTGAAGCTCCGTAGCACCGTGGACGGCGTCGTCACCGACATACCGATTGACGGCGTGTTCGCCGCGATCGGCCACGAGCCGAATTCAGGCCTCGTTAAAGGCCTTCTCGACCTTGATGAGAAGGGGTATGTGAAGGTCATGCCCGGGACGTCCAAGACCAAGATCGAAGGTCTCTTCGCCTGCGGTGACCTGCAGGATCCGCATTACCGTCAGGCTGTGACAGCCGCCGGGACCGGCTGCATGGCGGCCTTGGATGCGGAGAAGTTTTTGGCAGCCCTGTAGGGGCGCACTGCGTGCGCCCCGGTCGGTCGGGGCGCACTGCGTGCGCCCCTACGGGGAACCTCGTAAGGCAGGTATGATATGAGCATGCCCCCCGAAGTCCCGTCCCAGCCCGAACGCCTGACCCAGGTCTGGCTCGACCAGGAGGCCGTGCTTCTTGAGCGCGCCCGGCGTCTCGCGCGAGACGAACGCCTCGGCGCGTCGCTCCACGCCGCGGTCCTCGCCACCACGCGTCGCGCCGTCGATGCGTCGCACTGACTATGGACCTAGACCGCCTGCGGCGCGACCGTCCGGACCTTTTTCTCTCGAGCGACGAACGTGAACTCGTGGCCGGGTTTGAGGAACCGCCTGAGGAAATCCGCGAAGCATTTCTGGACGCTATCCCGAAGCTCATCTTGATCTACAAGAAGAAGCGCGATGCGTTCCGTAGGAGAGACGATAAGCTCTGGCAAGAGGTCATCCACGAAGAAGCCGACCTCATCGGGTCGGGAATGTGATCTATGTCTTTGATCGACGAAGTTCGCGCGCGCATGCGCGTGGCTGCCCGGGTCGCGAAGCTCGACCCGGACGCGTTTGCGCTTCTTTCGAAGGCTGAACGGGAGCTCGATGTCGAAATCCCCATCCATCTGGACCCTTCGTCAGACTCAGGGCTGGTTGGCTCGCTCCGTATGTTTGAGGGGTACCGCGTGCAGTGGAACGATGCGCGCGGGCCGTTCAAGGGCGGGCTTCGGTATCATCCGAAGGTGGATATGGCCGAAGTCGAGGGTTTGGCCGCGCTCATGATGCTGAAGTGCGCGGTCGCGGGGATCGCGTTCGGCGGTGCGAAGGGCGGCATCCGCGTTGATCCGAAATCCTTGTCGCACGAGGAACTCGAACGGCTCACGCGCGGGTTCGTCCGTGCGCTTGGCGACGATATCGGTCCACTGAAGGACGTCCCGGCGCCGGACGTGGGAACGACTGCGATGATGATGGATTGGTTTGCGGATGAGTACGGCCAGATTGTCGGTCACCCGGAACCCGCGGTGGTGACCGGAAAGACGATCGGTCATGGAGGGTCCGAGGGGCGGGACATCGCGACCGGAGCTGGCGTTTTCATGGTGTACGACGCGCTCAAAGAGCACCTTGGGATGGATCCGGAGACCGCGACCGTGGCGGTGCAGGGATTCGGGAACGTTGGCCACGAAGTGGCGCGGCAGTTCGACCATCACGGGTACAAGGTAGTCGCCGTGTCTGATTCCCATGGCGGCATCCATGCGGAAGACGGTCTTGATCTCGCGATGCTCACGGCCCACAAAGCGGCGAAGGGCTCTGTTCGCGATTTTCCGGGCGCACAGAACGTCACGCAGCAGGAACTCCTCATCCTCCCGTGTGGCATCCTCGTCCCGTCCGCGCTCGAGAACCAAATTACGGCCGGGAATGCGCCTCACGTTCAGGCCAAAGTGATCCTCGAAGCCGCGAACGGGCCAATTACGGCCGAGGCCGACATGCTGCTCGCGAAAGACGGCGTGGTCGTGGTCCCGGACGTGCTCGCGAACGCGGGCGGCGTCGTCGTCTCCGGGTTCGAGTGGACGCAGAACCGCGAGAGCGTCCGCTGGTCGCGCGAAGAAGTGTTGGACCGGCTCGCCGCAACCATGAAGACGGCCGCGGAAGACGTGTGGGCCTATTCCCGGAAACACGCGACCACGCTCCGGATCGCCGCCTACGCCCTCGCGCTCGAGCGCGTCACGGCCGCGGAGAAGGAACGGGGGAGACTGGGATAAGAGGCGGTTCCCGTAGGGGCGGACTGCGTCCGCCCCGAACCGTTTCGCGGACACGCTTGTCGTACCGATCTGGGTGGGCGCAGGCTGACCTTTATTGGATAAAGACCAATAGACTTGACAAATTTCCTATTTTGTGCTATATTAATTTAATCGAACATTGATAAGAACAGATCCTTCGACAAGCTCAGGACATGGTTTGAAAACGGCATATTGCCCCCGCCTTTCGCGAAAGGCGGGGTTAGCATGCCGTTTTCAATCAAAGGGAAGATCACGTCCGCGAATGTTCGCGGCTGGGTCGTACCGACGGCGCATAGAAAGGATAGGGGTAGCCACATGGCGAACCTGTTCACGCTCGGTTTCGGCAAGGTTTCGGATCTCATGGGCAAGCTGGCGGAAGCCGGCCTCACGGCGGAGATGGCGGAGGAGGTTCGAAAGAACCCCGCCCTCGCCGAGATCATCGTGAGTGCCCTCAAGCAGCAGCCCGCCTTTACCCTCGTCCACGGCCTGTTCACCACGACCGCGAAGCAGATCGAGCGCGTGCGCGAGTGGAACAAGGAGTTCGGCTGGGGCATCTCCGACGAGGCGTTCGCCGAGGCGGAGAAGTCCGTTCCGGCCTGGCCCGAGGAGAAGCTCGTCGCGGTCGTACTCGTCCCCTACCTCGCCGACAAGGCGAACGAGGACGAGACGGTCACGACCGGCGTCGAGCGCACGTTCCACGAGCTGTGGGACGTCGCGGCGAAGCAGCAGCACGCCAACTGGCGCTGGGGCGGCCACGACAAGGCCGGTCCGGACAGGCTGCGGCTCCTCAAGGGCATCGAGCACAAGCCCGGCCTCCGCTGGGAAGTGATCGACCTCGGCTGCCAGCGCAACGAGAAGCCGATGGACGTCCGCCACCCCGAGAAGTCGCCCCACGCCGGCATCCTCGCCTCCGCCATGCTCCACCCCGAGTGGATCAAGGCCATGGACGGCGAGAACGTGCCGTACACGTGGGCTCCCGGCTACGAGGTCAACGTCTCCGACGAGGGCCCGTGGCAGGACGTGCCGGGCGTCCACTTCAACCGCGGCGCTCGCGGGGTCGGGCTGTACTGCGGCTGGTGCGGCAACTACAGCTCGTACTGGGCTGTGCCGTCGTTCGTCAGGGAGTAGCTCGGCACTCGGACACTTGGGACTCGGAGGAACCTTGGTCTTCGGACCTTGGTTCCTCCGGTCCCCTCTGGCCGGTATCTACAACGCAACGCTTGAAGAAGCTTGCGTCTCTCGTAGATGCCGGCTTTTTCATTTCCAACAATATGCTACAATCATGCACGGAAAGTAGGCTCATGAATCGGCGTTTACGGAGTCTAGGAGCGAGAGAAATGAAAACCGAAGGTTTGCATTTCCGAGCGACGACGACTCGGTACGAAAGTACGGATGCCGGTCGCCGAAATCTCTTATCACTCGCACATGCGTCAGAATCATCGCGTCCACGGATGCGGAGAGCGTACGCCGCGAATGATGGGTACTCCGTGTTTTCTTTTGGAACAGGCCCCGCAGTACTGCGGGGAGTTTGTCCCGCATAAAATTCAGGATTCGGGTGCGCCTGGATCCGGTGTCATGGAAGGAGAAAACACAGCTTGCGTCTCCGACGAGAACCCGTGGCAGAACGTGCCGAACGTCAACTTCAACCGCGACGCTCGCAAGATCAAGCTGAACTACGACTGGTACGACAACTACAACTCGTACTGGGCTGTGCCGTCGTTCGTCAGGGACTCCCCATCACAACCCCGTCTGCATGCAGGCGGGGTTGTTTTTTATGAGACCGATTTTAACCATCCTCCAAGCATGCGGCCAACTTCCTGAAGCTGGGATTCCATCTGAAGGTAGGAGGAATTAGAAATGCATTTGCAGTTTTTACAAAGCCGAATGAGTAATTTCAACGTGTCCAACTTCACACTTGCTTGACGCAAGCTTGTTGCCTTTTCTTTGGCCTCGCCCGTATGTGCTGACGCTAACGTCAGTTCGAGAATTTGCAGAAGATACTCCGCGCACTTTGTTCCGAGCACGTGACGTTGCGTTTTTGGAAACTTATTCAACACTTCATTCCAGAACGCGTAGGCGACGTACATAGAGCGAACGATGGGTACATCACCTGGATTGCGGGAACGCGTGTTGTTGATTCTGTCGGGGGGGGGGTAACATAACGGCTTTCTCTAAGAATTTGGAATGAATAAAACTTTGTTCGAGCAGATTTGCTCCGTCGAAAATATCTTCTCCGCATGGGCAAGGTTCAGCGATGGCAAACGATCCAAAGCCGACGTGATGGCCTTTGAATTTCGTCTGGAAGATAACCTCTTCGCATTGCGTGACAGCCTTCTGTCCGGTGAATACCGTCACGATCCTTACAAACCGTTTACCATTTACGATCCGAAACAGCGCCGGATCCATAAGGCGACGGTGAAGGACAGGGTCGTGCATCAGGCCATTGTGAATGTAGTTGAGCCGCTCTTTGAGCGCCGATTCATTCACGACAGCTATTCGTGTCGCATCGGCAAGGGGACGCATGCGGCCGTGGACCGGCTCCGGATGTTCCTGCGCCAAGCGAGCCGCAATAATACACGAACCGTCTACGCTTTGAAATGCGACGTGAAAAAGTTTTTCGCCTCGGTGAACCACGACGCGCTGCTCACCCTGCTGGCGAGGCGAATCAAAGATCAACAGGTTATCCAATTGCTTGAAAACATTATCGGCAGTTTCTCACTCGGCGATCGCCGCGGCATTCCTCTCGGCAACCTCACGAGTCAGTTGTTCGCCAACATCTATCTTCATGAACTGGACCGGTACGTAAAAACCTCACTTCGTGAAAAGTATTATCTTCGCTATTGTGATGACTTCATTATTTTAAGCGAATCGAAAAAACGCCTTTCGGGTGTGACTGAAAACATCGACGAGTTTTTGAATGATGTGCTCTCGCTCCGGTTACATCCGAAGAAGGTCTTCATCCGCACATGGGCGCAGGGAATTGACTTTTTGGGATACGTATTATTTCCGCATGCGACGGTCATACGCTTGAAGACGGCAGGCAGGATGCTGAAACGCGCCAACGAGGACAATAGGGCGTCTTATCTTGGGGTGTGTAGCCACGCGGACGCGTTTGAATTAGCGCAAATAGTTTTGACTAAAAGCATCAGTCTAGCGGCATAACCGGCTCTTGACCCCCCACCCTCCCTGTGCCAGTGTGCCCCTGCACATTCGGAGGAAGAAATGTCCGATCGACACAATGTTTCCAGCATGAGCATGCGCGCTCCGAGTCCGGAGCGTTTCAACTACCAGCAGCGCCAGAAGAGCAGTCTTCCGTTCGTGAGTTGGGAAGATGGTTCGCTCCATCAGGAGGAAGAAGAGCGCATCGACGGTCTCGCATACCCTCTCGATCCGCCGGACGGAATACCCGGTCTTTCGGACGAACCGGAGGCGCAGGCGGAAGCCTACCGAACCACAGTCCGGAAGCTCGTGACGAGTGGCATTTCCGAAGCGTTCCGGATCACTCCGGAGCACGTGGTGCGGAAGTGCCTGGCGGCCCGGATCCGTCCGCGGCTGCACCACGGTCTCACGCGGCCCTTCTACAGCTGGGCGGTGGCGGACGAAGCAAAGCTCTTTGAGTTCGTAGGACTGGATTTCCTTTACGATCCGGCGGACATCCGGCATCTCCTCGAGCCCGAGGTCTGCGACCTCCGGTTCACACAGGGCGGTGACGGGCTCCAGGGTGCGGATCCGCGCCACGTAGCGTGGCACGCCTGGCGACTGTACGCGCATTGCGAGCTCGGCATGCATGATTTCCTCATGGACCTGCGGAGCTTCGCGTGGTACTCGCTCCAGCATGCGATGCCCCACGGGCGCCTCATCCTTGGCGGTTCGTATCTCGCGAAGGAACTCACGCGTCTCGTCGTGGTCTCGCCAAAGCCTGAGGGCAAGAAGGGATGGATGGTGGACGTCCTCCCGCCCGGCCAGGAAGACTACTCGAATAGCGCTGTCGCGATCATGTCGTGACGGAACAATTTTAACCCCGTCTGCCAACTCTTCGGCAGACGGGGTTGTTCGTTATCTATCAGCGTCATCCGCTGGCGAATACTGACCAGGTCCCAGTGAAATGACCAATGACCAAACCCCGATGACCAACAAATTCCACTCCGATGTCATTGGCCATTGGGATTGGGTGCAGCCCCGGTAGGGGCGCCCCGCCGTCGGCGGGGCGCCCCTACCGGGGCTACGATACAAAAAACATCCCGGCTCCCCGGGACGTGGGTCATTGGATATTGATGAGGGGGAGGAATACGAAAAGCCACCTGTCCGGTTCCTTGACCAAATCCGGGGTTTCGATTATCCTGCCGCCACTATGTTGAGCATCCGATTAAGCCGCGTGGGCAAGCGCAAGCAGCCGCTCTACCGCCTCATCGTCACCGAAAAGGCCAGGGATCCTTGGGGGACGTTTTTGGAGAATCTGGGTACGTATAATCCGCGGTCGAAACCGGTGGCCATTGATTTCAAGACGAATCGCATCAAGGATTGGATCGCCAAGGGCGCCCAGTGCTCCGACACCGTGTGGAACCTGCTCGTGGACCAGAAGGTGGTGGAAGGCGACAAGCGGAAGAAGGTCCGCATCTCGCGCGAGCGGCGTGCAAAGATGGAGAAGGAGAAAGCGGCAGCGTAATCTCGCGCGGCACGTCAGACCTACAGTGGAAACGTCCCTTTACACGAAGGGACGTTTGTGATATCCTTCGGTCCTGACGGTTGGGTTCCCGAATGGTGGATCCGGTCGTCGCAGAATCTTAATAACGTCCGTACCCAATCGGACCGACATATCTACGATATGGCTGCATCCTTCAAGGATCAGGAATTCGTCGAGTACGTTGTTAAGTCCATCGTAAATCACCCCGAGGACGTGAAGGCCGAACGCACGGTCGACGACCGGGGCGTGCTCATCACCCTCCACATCAACCAGGAGGACATGGGTTACGTGATCGGCCGCCAGGGCCAGACCGCACGCGCCCTGCGCATCCTCCTCAAAACGGTGGGCGCCAAAGACAACGCCCGCGTGAACCTCAAAATTTTCGAACCCGACGAGATGCGCCGCGAGCACCAGGAGAAGAAGGGCTCCGCGCCGCGTGCCGCCGCCCCCCGCAGTCACGGCGAAGCCGGGATGGTGTCGGACGAAGACCTCGCCGACCTCGGTATCTAACGTCGACAAAACACGAAAACCGTGGGAACATCACCCACGGTTTTTGTATATGAAAAAGCGACCGTTGCGAGTCGACGTTCTCACGATCTTCCCCGAGGTGTTTTCGGGGTATCTTGGAGCGTCCATTCTCGGACGCGCGCAGAAAAAAAGATTGTTGGATGTGAGAGTCCACCAGTTGCGACGCTGGACTCATGACCGGCACAACACCGTGGACGACAAGCCGTTCGGCGGCGGTCCCGGCATGGTCATGAAGGTCCAGCCGTTCCATGAGGCGCTTGTCTCGCTCGGCGTCCGGTCGAAGAAGACGGGCCGTCGCACGACGAAGGCCGGGAAGACACGCGTCATCGTCACGTCCGCGTCCGGCAAGCTCTTTACGCACGCAGACGCGGTCCGTCTTTCGAAATACGATCGGTTGGTCTTTTTGTGCGGACGGTACGAGGGCATTGACGAGCGCGTCGTTGATCGCCTCGCGGACGAGGCATTGTCCATCGGCCCCTACGTGCTCACGGGCGGTGAGCTTCCGGCGCTCGTGATGCTCGACGCCGTTGCGCGGCACCGTCCCGGCGTGCTCGGGAAGGAAGCGTCGCTCGCGGAAGAGTCGTGGTCCGACGGCGGGGGAGAGTACCCGCAGTATACGCGACCGGAGAAATACCTTGGGATGAAGGTTCCAGACGTTTTGATGTCAGGAAATCACAAGAAGATCGCGGAGTGGAGGAAGGGAAAGAGAAGTGCTCCATGAAAGGCAGAGACCCGATGTGGATAACAGATATTTTTTTCTGAACCATCGGGGCTTGCGCTGTCAGAAGCGGCCTGTTACTAAATGAATGTATATGGAAGACACTGCAAAACAGGAGATCCTCGAGGCCATTCAGGCTTTCGCGGCCCAGGTCGATCAGCGTTTCAACCATCTTGAGGCCGAATTCGGCTCACAGCAGAGAGATATCGGCTCACGAAGGTCCGATATTGGCTCATTGAAGTTCGAGGTTGGAAGCATGAAATCGCACATGGTCACGAAATCGTATCTGGACGATAAGATGTCCGACCTGCGAGGAGATCTGGTCGCGTTGGCGAAGAAGTCGAATACGAAGCTTTCCGTGACGATTGAACAACTCGTGATCGAAGGATCGCTGAAACGGGACATCGCCGATCGCATTCTGTCCCTCGAACCATTCCCGATTGCCGGATAGGACGTCGTCCCGCGTGACTCATGGATGGGCGCCATGCGGCGCGCTTTTTTGTTTATGAATGGCTTTCCACGCTTCGTCCACGATCACGACTACGGCGCCGAGCGGCACAATCCAGAGCCAGGTTGAGAAAGGCAGCGGTTCGATGCGGAGGAGCGTCGAAAGCGGCGGCCAGTAGAGGGCCGCGATCATGAGGCCGGCCACGGTTGCGGTTGCGACGATAAGCGGTTTGTTGCCGGCCGGGTCGAGTGAGGTAATTGAACGCGTGGCGCTCCGGGCGCTCCAGGCGTTCCACCACTGCATCACGCAGAGTGCCAAGAGAACCACCGCGTATCGCGCGGAGTCGCTCCCGCCGTTCAACGTACGTTCGTACACAACGGCGCCGATCACTCCCATGGTCGTACCCAACACCGCAATGCGCTGCCACGCGAGGCGTGAGAGCAGGCGGCCGCGTGCCGGCTTGGTGTGCCCGCCGTGGGTGGGTTCGGTTGCAAGCGCGATGTCCAGGAATCCGTCGGTTACGAGGTTCAGCCAGAGGATTTGCGCCGGGAGGAGCGGGGACGGGAAAGAGAGCGCGATTGCGGAACCAATAACCACCACTTCTGCTGCCGACGTTGAGAACAGGTATGTCACCACTTTTTCCACGTTCGCCACCACGGACCGGCCTTCCTGCACGGCGGCGACGATCGTGGAAAAATTGTCGTCCAGGAGCACCAAGTCCGCGGCTTCGCGCGCCACGTCCGTGCCGGTTTTCCCCATGGCGATCCCCACGTCTGCGGCGTGGAGCGCAGGTGCATCGTTCACGCCGTCGCCCGTCATGGCCACGAGGTGGCCCGCGCGTCGGGCGGCTTCCACGAGCTTCACCTTCATGTC
Source organism: Methylomirabilis sp. (SeqCode) (assembly GCA_035561755.1). Taxonomy (GTDB): domain Bacteria; phylum Patescibacteriota; class Patescibacteriia; order 2-12-FULL-60-25; family 2-12-FULL-60-25; genus 2-12-FULL-60-25. The sequence goes on along the minus strand of DATMXG010000061.1, from coordinate 12,452 downwards.
GGGTGTGGCGCGCGCTACCACCGTGAGCGGTCCGAGGGACTCGGACAGCATGTCGGGCGGGAGTCGCATGAGCGCTTCCCCCATGGCTACCTGCGAGTGTTTAGTGGCGATCCCGAGGTCGCGCGCAATGGCGTATGCCGTCTCCGGGTGATCGCCTGTCACCATGACCACGCGGATGCGGTGCGCCTGGCACCAGGCCACGGCCTCGCGCGCTTCCGGCCGCGGCTCATCCCGCAATGCCACGAACCCCTCGAACATCCACACTCCGTCCGCGCGTTCGAGATCGCGACCGGTTGCGGAGGCGAACGCGATCACGCGGAGGCCGTTTGCAGCAAGCCGACTCACGGTCTGCGCGTATCCGGGAGGGACTCCTACGCAGGCCGCGAGGACGTTTTCTGGCGCGCCAGCAAGCACCGTCACGTCCGTGCCGTCCGCGAGCGTGGTTGCCACGGCGCGTGTGCGGCGCACGGTGTCGAACGGACGCTCGGCGTGGCGCACGGGGGTGGTCGTTTCGAGCGCGCGAGGCAGGTCGGTGAATGCGCGGTCGATGGGATCTACGCTCATGAGTTCGCCGAACCCATGCGCATGGGGGTCGGCTACGGCGGCGAGGAGCTCGGCGAACCGTTGCACGATCTTCTCGTCTCCGTCGATCTTCACACGTGTCGCGTTATCGTCGTGGAGGCGCGCCTTTGTTCCGTCCGGCAGGATTGCCTCCACGAGACGAAGGACGTTCTGTGTGAGCGTTCCGGTTTTGTCCGTGAAGATTACGTCCACTCCGCCCAGAGACTCCACGGCAGCAAGTTCGCGTACCACAGCCTTGCGTCGGCTCATAGCCATCACACCGCGCGCGAGCACGATGGTGAGCACGATCGGCAGGCCTTCGGGAACCACGGAGACCACGAGCGCCAATATGAGCGGGACGGTGAGGGGGAGCGCCTGTCCGGTCCACACGGATGAGAGGAGGAGCACGATGGCGACGGCGGTGATGGCGATTAGTACCTGGTGTGAGAGTGCGCGAACGCGCGCGATGAGCGGCGGTTCGGGTCGGCGGATGGCAAGCGAGAGCGCAATACGTCCGATTTCCGTTTCCGCACCGATCGCGGAGGCGAGGAGCGTTCCCGATCCCGCCACGACGAGCGTTCCCGCGTAGCCCGCGTTTCGGATGTCCGCGGCGATCGCGCTCGGTTTCACCACAACGGCGTTTGCCGTTTTCGACACGGGAACTGATTCGCCCGTGAGACTCGATTCGTCTACGCGCAGGTTCACGGTTTCAGTCCAGCGGCCGTCGGCCGGGATACGATCGCCGGCCGTAACCGTCACGAGGTCGCCGGGCACGAGGTCGCGCACGTCGCACACCACACTCTCCCCGTCCGCACGACAGCGGGTTTTTAGTACCACCTGGCTCCGGAGCGCTCGGAGCGCATGGTAGGCGCGGGCGGAATGAAACGTCCCGATGGTCGCGTTCAAGGCCAGCACCGCGCCGATCACAATGGCATCGTTTCGTTCGCCCAACACGAGCGCGATGGCCGCCACCGCGAGGAGGAGAAATACGAACGGGCTCGCGAACTGCTTCAGGAACCGCACGATGACCGGGACATCGGGCTTCTCCGGCAGCTCGTTCCTGCCGAATCGTGCGCGACGGTTGGCGCGTTCGTCTCCGTCGAGCCCGCCCGGCGTTGAATCCAGCCTGTCGTACACGGCCGCGGCGTCGAGCGGCGCGAGTTCGTGCGGATGGATCTGGCGAATCGGCATGACGGGAATGGTAGCACGCGGGTTTGTCGGCCTCATGGGTCCGTCCGATAGGCGTGTCCGAAGTGATTAGGAATCGCTGAACCTAAAACTGCGGGGTCTACATTTGGGCCATGCCCTCCGCGAAGCGGGGTTCCGCTTCGCGGGACAGTTCTCCGTTCCCCCTTTATACTGTCCGGCATGAAGCGCGGTCTAGGCAGGGTGCTCCGTATGACAGTCCCGATCGGGGCATGGATTCTTGCGGCCCAACCCGTTTTCGCAGGGTATTCCCAGTCCGTCCCCACGAAACCGGAGCACGCACGGCCTCCGGCGGTCATGCTTTGGGGGACGGACTTTCATAAACGCGCTACCTTCGTGGCATTCGAGAAAACCTTCCAGAACGGCGGCGAGCTGGCGGCCGGAGACGTGGACGGGGACGGCAAAGCAGAGATCGTGGTCGGCGCCGGGCCCGGCCGCGAATCCGACGTCCGCGTGTACCGGATCGACGGCACGCTCCTGAAATCGTTCCGCGCGTACCCCGCGTGGTTCAAGGGCGGTGTGCGCGTAGCCGTGGGAGACACAGACGGGGACGGCAAGGCCGAGATCGTAACGGCACCTGGTCCGGGTATCGAACCGCAGGTCAACGTCTTTCAAGCGGATGGGTCGAAGGTTTTGACAGGCGGTGTCCCTGCATACCAGAAAGAGTTCCAGGGCGGCGTCCACCTCGCGATGGCCGACCTCGACCGCGACGGCAAGGCGGAGATTGTCACATCGCCGGGTCCGGGCGGCGGGCCGCATGTGCGCATCTGGAACGGTCGCATGGAGAACATGGGGTGGGACTTCTTCGCCTTCGACGCGTCTATGCGCGACGGCGTGTCGCTCGCGGTCATCCGTACGCTCACCGGCCCGCAACTCGTCCTTGCCGCCGAAAGCTGGTCGGAACCGCTCGTGCGGCGCTACGCAGCCAACCCCGGCGTGCAGCTCGTGAAGGAGTTCTATACGCACGCCACGTCGTCGCGCTCCGGAGTCCGTCTCGCGGCATTTGACTTTGATGGTGACGGGATCGACGAAATCATCGCGTCCACGAACGGGGGCGTGCTCCCGGAGGCGCGCATCTTCGATGTGTACGGAACGTTGTACGACCGGAAGCTTCTCGTGGATCCCGGCTACCGCGGCGCTTTCTCGGCCGCACAGCTGGATACGGATGGAGACGGGAGACCCGAGCTCGCGACACTCATGGCGGCCCCAACCGTCAACGGCCCGCTCGACAAGGACAAATTCATCGAGGTGGACATGCTCCGCCAGCGGCTCTACGCCTATGAACGCGGGCGGACGGCGCGCACGTTTCTCGTTTCCACGGGGACGGCGAAGTATCCTACGCCGGTCATGGAAACCGTGGTGTTGAAGAAGGTGTTTCTGAAGGACTACCGATGGACGTACGGTTTGAACAATCCGGACAATTACTTTCTCCCGAATGTGAAGTGGAACCTTCAGATCCGCGGGCCGTACAACATCCATTATGCCTACTGGCATCGCAATTTCGGCCACCGGATGAGTCACGGATGCGTGAACGTGAGCAAGGCTGATGCCGAGTGGATCTACAACTGGGCGGATGTGGGTACGCCGGTCATTACCCACAATGGGACGCTCGCTGCGGGAGCATCCTCGCTCTCGAAGGCATTGACGAAAGCTCCGTGAACACATAGGCTTGCCGCCATGTTGGATCTCACAAAACCCGCGATTTCCCTGAAGAGGCTTGATAAGAAGTACAAGCCGTCAGATCGCATCAAGACCGAGGTCCATGCAGTGAAACATCTCACGCTCGATATCAAACGAGGCGAGGTTTTTGCGCTTTTGGGTCCGAACGGTTCTGGAAAATCAACCACCATCAACATCCTGACGGGGCTTGTGATAGCGACCGGCGGCACGGCCGAAGTGTTCGGCATGGACGTAGTCCGCGGCTACAAGCAGGTTCGATCGACGATCGGAGTCGTGCCGCAAGAAGTGACGATGGATCCGTTTTTTACGGTGGGGCAGGCACTCGATTTACAGGCGGGTCTCTATGGCGTTCCGAAGCCAGATCGATGGAACATGGAGCTTCTTGATCGGTTATCGCTTACGCCGCACGTGAACGCGAATCCGCGTCAGCTCTCCGGCGGCATGAAGCGGCGCTTGTTGGTAGCGAAGGCGCTCGTGCACAAACCCGCTGTCCTTGTTCTCGATGAGCCGACGGCCGGTGTAGATGTGGAACTCCGTCGCTCGCTGTGGGCGTTCGTCCGCGAGCTGAACAAGACGCTTGGGATGACCATCCTGCTCACGACCCATCATATGGAAGAAGCCGAGGAACTCGCGGACCGGATCGGCATTATCATGAAAGGAGAATTGAAAGCGCTGGACACTCTCGCGAACCTGAAGACGCGTCACGGAAAGGAGTCGCTCGAAGACATCTATCTCGAGGTGACCCAGAACGGAGTAGAATCCGCCCACACTCATGTTTAATCCCGCATTGCCGTTCCAAACCCTGCTCCGAAAGGAGATCCATCGGTTTTTCACGATCTGGATCCAGGCGATCCTTACGCCTGTCATTACGACCTCGCTTTACATCGTGATCTTCGGGCTGACCGTTGGGCAGCAGATCAAGGTTGGCGACGGGATCTCATATCTCACGTTCATTATCCCGGGGCTTATGATGATGGGGATCGTCAATAATTCGGCGATGAGCTCTTGGGGAACTATTTTTATCGGCAAGTTGAACGGATATTTCAATGAGATGCTGATCGCGCCGCTCTCGTACTTTGAGTTGGCCATGGCCTACATCCTGACGGGCGTCACGCGCGGACTCGTGGTCGGCACCATTATTTGGCTTGTATCCCTGCCATTCGGCGGGCCGATCCCGATCCATCCGTTCTACGCGCTCACGATCGCGGTTCTGTCTGCATGCATCTTTTCCTGCTCCGGCATCATCGTGGCCATCTGGGCGAAAGATTTCGATCAGATGGGCGGGTTTAACACGTTTATCCTCCTTCCGCTCGTTTATCTGGGGGGCGTATTCTATTCGCTAAAACTGTTGCCCGGCGTGTGGGCCGACGTCTCTCGGTTTAACCCCATTTTTTATATGATCGACGGTCTTCGCTTCGGATTCTTCGGCGCGTCGGATTCGAATCCGGCGCTCGCCATGAGTGTTGCGCTCATCCTTGCGACAGGGCTCACGGTCACGTGCGTGTGGATCTTTCAGAGTGGGTGGAAGTTGAGGTCGTGAGGCATGGGGTAGGCCGCATTGCCACCTCACGGCGCGGACGGCACAATAATCTTATATGAAACGCCATATCGTCACGCTCTTATCTGTCGTCGGCATGATGGGTGCCGTCCCGGCGGTCGCCGGAGACTGTTTTGCAGATCCGGTCTATCGGTATTCCGGATCAGGGACCATCGCGTCTGCGGTTTTCATGCGCAATGAAGCGTGCATGCAGGGATCGTCCATTCTTGCGACCGTTCCGACGGGAGCCGTGGTGCAGGTATTGGGATTCACGGACGGGTGGTACTCGATTTCATGGAACGGCGGACGCGGGTGGGTTGGCCAGCAGTTCGTTGCGAGCGGCGCGTCCAAAACGGGTGCGACTGATTCCTATTCGGGTTACATGGGGGAGTATCCCAGCGTTGCGCCGTCCGGTCAGTCCAAACCCGTAACGTCGTCTTTCATCGATCCGTCACTCGTGACGCGTCTGAAAGGATACATTCTGCTTCAGACCCAGTCGCATGGCGAGGCGTGGTACGTGGATCCGCAGACCGCGAAGCGCTACTACATGAAAGACGGGCCTACGGCATACCAGATGATGCGCCGCTTCGGGCTTGGGATCACGGATGCGGATTTGGCGAAACTCCAGGCGGGAAACGCGACACTCCTTTCGCAGTTGCGCGGGCGCATCGTCCTGCAGGTGCAGGCACACGGCGAGGCGTACTACATCCACCCGAAGACAGGTTCGGTGACCTACTTGAAAGACGGGGAGGCGGCATACAGCGTTCTCCGCACGCAGAGCTTGGGAATCACGAACGCGGATTTGGAGAAGATACCGAGCGGCTCGCTCTGATCCAACATCCCGTTCATGACTGCGTCGTATGCGATATATAAAGACGGCGCCCTTGTAAGGGGGCGCCGTCGACGTTTTGAGGTGGCTGCAAACCCGGTGAGGGGTGAGCCCTGATAACGTCTGTCGTTAAGTGACAGACGACGATGGCCGAGCCTTTGCAGGCACGGAAAGAAAAGAAGAAGTGTTTTAAGCGCAGACGGTCAGATCACGGGCACTGCGTTGCGGGAATCCCAGACAACGGGATGGTCGGACGGAATACATTGCTATACGGATCCCAACACACGAACGAACTCGTGGTGAGGTCCGCGCCCTTCACGCAGACTTGTGAGAAACCGGCGGTCTGATTCGTGACACCGGAGGTCCACGTGTGCACCGTGCCGTTGCAGTACGCCGTGACGTAGGCGTTTCCCGTCCACGGAGTGAACGTGAGGGGCTGTCCCGGGGGCGACGCATACTCCGTCCCACCAGCACCCCAGGTCTTGATGATCAGGTTCGAACAACTCGCGAGGAGCGAGGAGCTCGGCGTGATCTTCACACCGGAGATCGATGCGCAGGCGTTCGTCGTCGTCGGCGGTTGATACAGCGTGCCCAGAGAGCCATCACAGCTCATCGTTGCACCCAGTCGCGGCGTAGACAGACTCATCGTGCCGTTGTTACAGCTGACCCAGTTACTGAGCGAGCCTTCGCGCACCCATGCGCCGAAATTGCTCTTTCGGTAATCCAGGCCGATCTGCACCTTTGCGTCTCCGGTCGTGGACACGGTTGCGACCACGAACACGTCGACGTATCCGGAGGCGTTGGCACCCACGTTCCCCATATGGATCAACAGATCCTTCGTGGGAACCGAGAACGCCATGTTGGACGGGATCGTCAGGTCCGGTTGTTTCTTGGACCCATCCCGGTACCAGGTCGACCGATCGTCGTACTCTGCCCAGGTGACCGTCCCATCGCCCTTATTCGTGCCCGCGAGGAGCACGGTCGTTCCGTCCGACCGAAGGCCGTACAGATCGAAGGCGATGATGTGCACCGTCGCACCAGACACGTCACTGACGAGCTGGATCCATGGGCGTACCCACGGAGCATCGAACGCCAATCCTGGGACGTAGTGACACGTCACATCGCCCGGATCGATGTTCTTCTGTTCCTGTGGCGCCGTAACCGTTCCGCAGATGCTCGGCGCCAGCGTGTGTCCGAGATCGCTCTCGGTGTACACGCTGATCAAGCACTGGAAGTCCACCGTGTCGTTGTGGAATCCCGCGCAGTGGCCGCGATCACACATCACCCAGCCGCCCTGCACACAGGCTTCGTACGGCTGGCAGTTGATGTCGGCGGTGCAATTGAGCGTCTTCAACTCGTCATTGCTCCATCCGATGTCTTCGGGCGTGTCCCGATCTCCGTCGTGGAGATGTTCTGAGGCGTCTCCGCCACAGGACGCGAACGCCATGACGATCAGAATGATCGTCAACAGCGAAACGCGTTTCAATTGCGTTTGCATGTTGCACCTCTTCTTTCTTTGGTTGGGAATGTACGGGTCACCGCCATGTGGCGGGGTTGGAGGATGTAGAATCCTACCGTCCGTCTTTATCATAGCCACACCCACAGGGTGGGCGTCAAACACCCCTTATTCCATTGATGAAACGGTATTACCTGTTCGTGAATTGATCAAACTCTTTTTTCGCATTCTTCCCGTCCACGACCACGCGTTTGATGGTCATGAGCAGAGGCAATTTGGATGTCGAACGTCCCAACGATGCGATGAGCGAGGGGAGAGCCATGAGCCCCTCACTGGGTTTCGTGATACGTCTTCCCTCCACGATCTCACGCCCCACGCGATGGTTGCTTGAGTATGAGCTGAACCCCGTACACACGAGGTCGCCCAGTCCGGCCGGGCCGAGAACCGCGCTCGCATTGCCGCGGTTCAGACGCTTCACGATGTCCGTCATCTCGCCCACGATCCGCTGCACGAACCAGCCTTTCGCGTTCCCTCCCATCTCAAGGGCGCTCACGATGCCGAGTGAGATCGAGTAGACGTTCTTCAGCACGCCGGCGAGGGCGGTACCATGCAGGTCTGTGGTCGGCTCGAGCCGGAGGCGCGTCTTTGAGAACAGCCTGCATACCGCATCCGCCGATCTCTTCCTGCTTGTCGCGAGCGCGGCCGCGCCCATGAGACCGATCTCAAGTTCTTCCGCGAGCATCGGTCCTGAAAGGAGCGCGAAAGGCTGCCCTTTCGGCAGGGCGTTCGCGAGGAGCCGATCCACCGTGTAACGAGTCTCCCGCTCGAGGCCTTTCGAGAGCGACACAACCACCGTCTTTCGGTTCAGGTGGCCTGCAATGACGCGAACCGCATCTCGCAGATGCCAGGAGTTCACGCACAGGAACAGAACATCAGCGCTTGGTACGATCTCATCCAGCGCGCGTTGGTCTGGCACTTTCGCAACGTCTTTATCCCAGCGATGGATGACGGCGCCGGAGGTGTGGACGAGCGCGGCAACGGCTCTGCCGATTTCACCGGCGCCGATGAAGGTGACGCGTGTTTTCATAGCAACGTCGGTTGATTGTATCAGAAAAGACGCGCCCGGTAATGGACGCGTCTGTTGCGTGCGTCTCGTCACTTCTTCCGGTACTTTGCCTTCTTCGCGTCCGCTTCCGATGCGAGACACGTCTTGTTCTTGAGCGACATCGTCTTGATCGCTTTGTGACCGCGCAGCCAGTATGCTTTCACCTTCGGATCGGCCACCACGAGGCAGTTCAGGATATCGGTCCTGCTCTTCGGAACCCCTGTGAAGTATTTCGGCATCGGGCGCGGCACGCATTCGTAGTTCATGAGCATCATGCCTTTGCGGCATTCACAGTTGCCTGTGGCCGGGTTGAACACGCTGTTCTTCCGTACGTTTGCCTCGCAATACGCGTCATCAATGTTCGCGGGGATCACGGTGATACCGGCCGCCGACGAGGTTTTGGACGGTACGCATTTGTTCGCGGCGTCGCCCCACTCGTACCCCGGGTTGCAGTAGCAGTTTCCATCGTCTCCTAAGAAACCGTTCACCGTGTCGATACACTGCGTGCCGCTCTGTACCGCTGGCGCGCCAAGGGTCTTGTTCAGGAAATAGTTGATGACGGGAAGGGAGATGACGTACCCGATATTCCCGGGACCGCCTGCCACGGCTTCGGGCACGCCGATGAAGTTGTCCGCTGCGTCGAAAGCCCCGCCTCCCGAGTTGCCGGGGTTCACTTTGGCGTCCGTCTTGATGAGCCAGGGGAGCGTGGTGTCTTCCAATTCAAGCTGCTCGAAACCGCTCACGATACCCTTCGTGAATGTGATGCTCTTCCCGCCCACGCCCGGGTATCCGAGAATCTGGACAGGATCGCCGAGACTCACTTTTTCATCGTTCGCGTACCGGTCGATCTTCACGTGGTTCACGTACAGGTCGTTCTTTGTGACGAATTCCTTGAAGTCCACGAGGTTCCCATTACTGTCCTTGATCGCCGTGAACCGCATGAGCGCGAGGTCGAACGGCTCGCTGTACCCCACGAGTTTCACGAGGAGTCCCGGTACGGGCGGTTTCTTCGGGTCGACCGTGACGAGCACGACGGGATACCAGCCGTCATTCTTGATGGCGTCTTCGAGCACGTGGTAGTTCGTGAGGATGTCTCCTTCTTCGTCGATAATGACGCCCGACCCCGATGAGACGGCTTCACCCTTGTCGTTCACGATGATGATTTGGACGATGGAGACGATCTCGTTTTCCGTGACGGCGAGTGCCGAGTAGACCGTGAGAAACAGTGAGACCGTGATAAGCAGCGCGATCGCAGACTGCACGGGCTTCGTGAGGCCGGTGTTCCGCTCGACCCAGGCGATGTGCTTCGTCAGCATATGGCAGTGAAGATGACGGAAAGATACCATGGCGTCTCTATTTACGCCTCCTTGGTCCGTTCGTGGTATTCTTATGGCGAGTCTGGCGCTCAGGGCAGCGGCGGGACGCGGGTACGCCCAATCCCGATCACGACGAGATGTCGCGTTGGGACCTGCGAGTGAATTGCCCCGGTTCGCGTCATGGATATGCGATCAGGATCTCGCGTCCGGCCCCGCGTGTAGGCGGACGTTTCCGACCAATATGAAAAGCGAACGCACCACGATCAGCATTGTCGTCGTCACGGTTTTCATCATGGCAGGGATTGTGGCATGGTCGCGGCTCGCGCCAACCAACACCGATCCCACGCCTGCGCCAATTCGGCCAGCCGACGGTTCGGTTGTTCCCGCGTCGGACCGGGTAGGCGCTCGAACGCTCACGATTTGCGAAACCTGCCAGGGGAACGTGGACGGCAGCCTGCGCATCGGCGTGGGGAACGTCCGCGAAAACGGCGCCTCGCTTGCGTTCCTTCTCACCACGGCGAGCGGCGCCAAGACCGCGCGTGAATTCGTACGCACGGGGGGTTTATTCACCTTCGAAGGTTATGAGGTGACCGTCACGCGGGTTCGGGAGGGTGGCGCGTTGAACAAGCTCTTCGGCCTTTTCGGGCGCACGGGCGGTGCCGGAGGGTCGATTACGCTCACGGTGGTACCGCCCGCCGACAACAGTCGAACGGTCGAGACCGATACGCGAGATTCGTCTTCCGCTGCCGCGGCGTACCGTGACGCGTGCGGGGATTCGGATGTCCGTGCCGCGTATTACTTTGGCGACTCATCCGTGCCCCCGCAGTACCACCGGTCGTATGCGATCGTGGTCCGCGACAACGCGGTCAGACTGTTGGTCGAGAGCTACGGCGACGTGAAGACCGACGAGACGCGTAACGTCGACGCGAAGAAACTCGCCGACGCGCTCAGCGACACTAAGGCGTTGAACGCGATCGCGCCCGACGCCGTCCCCGACGGCTGCACGGGCGGCAGGATGCATGGTGCATGCGCGCTGGCGTCGGACGGCACCCGACACGCGGTTGATTTCTATGCATGCGGCGAGGTCAATAGGGAGCAAACTGTTTCGCTCGATGCATGGGGAACGAAATTACGAGCACTGATTCCGGATTTCGAGGGGAAGATGAAAAGGGAGTGAGGCGGTGTATGGTCTTACGACGATACGCTCAGTCAGTTCATTTATGAATGACATTCATCGATGATATGAAGATACCTGCATGGATTATGAAATGGCGCCGCCATCCGCAGCGTCTGTACGTTCATTGGAGCGCAGTTGTTCTGACGGCGATGACTGCGGCTATCTTGGTGATCACAGTGTCTGCGCCAGTGCGGGGCAGCGCCCACAACCTTTCCCGATCTCTCGCCGTGGCCGGTCAAATTAACATTGCAGCGCTCGAAAAAATACCAGATGTTCCTCCGGTTGACCCGAAACTCAAAGGGAAGACGCTTATACAACAGTGCCAGGAAAAGGTCCCGAAGCAATATTGGGGCATCTGTTGCAAGCCTCCCGACTACACCACGTCCGATGCCTGCCAAGACGCGATGAAAAAGGAACATCCGCCGGAAAAGGGGGATACGGAGAAGCCGCTCTCGCCAGCGGAAATCAAGTTATTGCCCGTGGCGTGGCAGAAAGAATATGCGCAGCTGAAAAAACAGGCAGAGCAATTCCAAAAACAGGTAGAGGCGGTTAAGGCGGAAATCGCGCGCATCGCGAATTGCGAATTAGGTTGTCCGGGCGGCGCAGGAGCCTTCCAATGTACGGAAGCGGAAATGGATCTCTGCATTTCTCATAATGCCTGTATCCGCGCCTGCGATAAAGATGTTCCGCAGCTCCAGAAGAAAATTGAGAAATTAGCAAAGACGGAGGCGGATCTCGTGAAAAAAGCCTTGGCGTTCAAGAAGAAAGTAGACGCGTATAAAGTAAAAAATAAGAGAAAGTTCAGGGCGATCGAAGGGGCGAGCCGTTAGGAACGGCTCCGTAACGTCCCGCCGTTGGCGGAACCACGGGCAACGTAAAAACGACCCCGCGCCGCGTGGTCGTTTTCACTTTGGTAGCCCCAAGGGGAATCGCCGCTCCCTCAGGTCGCGGTCCGGGGCGGCTGCGCACCGACCCGCCACTGGCGGGTCTCTCGCCGCCCGTTCGATTCCTCCATTGAGTTTACCAATTGAAAAACGCGCCTGCTGGCGCGTCTTTCAATTGGTAGCCCATGTGGGTGCGCGGTGGAATGAGCTTGTTTCCGAGCTGGAACGCTGGTATGAGTTCGGTAAAGCGAGGGAAATGGCTTAAACATTGGCGTAAACGGAGCGAGATTGGGTTGATCCTAGACTGCCATAAGGGATTGAAATAGCTTGATCCGTCTTAGAGAGGGAGACTTGGGGATTGGTTAATGCTTATTCTTGGAATCATGCGGACGCCGCGCGAATTGTTGAGAGTACCGTTTTCGGTACTGGCTCCTAGGTTGTTAGGTTTTTAACCTCTTGGTTTCAAGAATTTAACGCAACGAGTTTGTTAAAAACCTCATCAGGTTTGTAGAAGTCGAGCGCAGCTCTTGGACGATCATTCAGCTGTCTTTGGACACGCTTGATCTCTCTTGTGGGTATCTTGTCAAACTCCGTCCCTTTTGGAAAGTACTGTCGAATGAGCCCATTGGTGTTTTCATTCGTTCCGCGTTCCCATGGGGAGCCGGGATGGGCGAAGTAGACCTGGATGCCTGTGTCGACGG
>DATMXG010000060.1:0-12130 GCA_035561755.1 Methylomirabilis sp. (SeqCode) | reverse complement strand
GGCCTCCGCGAACGGACCGGGCATGATGTCTGCGGCGTTCGTCCATGCGTCACGCCATTCCGTGGTGGCTTCCGGCTCACCCGCGACGTAATTGTACGCGGACTTGTACACGCCCTGTGTCACACGGCGTAATTGCGACCGGCAGCCACCCCTCTTGCACCATCCGATGTAGGGCACACGCGTTACGGTCACGGCGTGGGCCGACGGAATGAACGCGAGCCCGTCCACGCCGTCGGTGCGCGCGATTTGGATGCCATCCAGCCAGCTCCCCATCACGAAGGCGCGGGCGAAGACGTAACGCATCGTCTCACGGTCGCCGCGCGCGATGGCCGCGTCGCCAAACGCTTTCAATTCCGCGATCTTCCCTGCCATGGGCTCGAGGAGCGCCTCGGCCTCGGCTTCCGTGAGATTCACGCTGACGATCTTCAAATCGTTCGATACCTGCGCCCATACCTGCCGGCTCTTCGTGCCGGCCACGATCTGCTGCCCCCACGACTTGCCGATGTCGAAGTACTCATCGAGCCTGTCGGGAACGTCCGACGACATGGCGTCCATCCGCTCGAGTGTTTTCGTGACGCGGTAGGCCACGTCTGCCCACGAGGCTCCCGGCTGAATGCCCTTGCCGGTGCTGATGCCGTTCCCGATTGTCTTAGCCACCACGAGTTCCACGAGGTGGTCCTGGATAATGGGTACGGTCATCACCACATCTTCATCCACGCCGGTCTTCCGGCTCTGGTAGAGATATACGAAGGCGGTGACCGCAAGGAACAGGAGGAACAAACCGGCCAGTTTCGGACGCTTCCTGATGTATTCGAGCACGGCGATGAAGAACCACAGCCCGGACCCGAACATCGCGGCGCCGAACAGAATCTGGAAAAAATAGACGGTGTCGTTCGGCGCCGGGTGCGTGATGGCGAGCATGAATCCGACGAACGCGACGATTAAAAATACGAAGGGCTTTATGAGCTTCTTTTTTTCCGCCGCTTCCTCATCCCCTTTTGGCTTCACGAGGCTCCGGAGGGCTTCAGACATCTTCGATCCCTTCTCTTCCTTTTTCTTATCGTTCAGCATAAAAAAACTTGTATGTGCGGACTTATCTTCGTTGGAGTATACCACGGGAGTCAGAGCGGGTATATTTGAGGACAAGCGAACGGGCAAACAGGTGAGCCGTGGACAAACGCACGGATGCACAAGCCCCTATTGGCGCGACCCTAAAGAGATGATCACCTGTCCGTATATGTGCTCGTGAATCTGCCCGCCCGTCTCCCCTTTCCTCCATGTTTCACCTCGCGAAAAAAATCCTCGGCCTTGCGCTCATCCTCCTCGGCCTCCTTGCGCTCGTCACGCCCCTCACGCCCGGGTCATGGTTGGTATTCATCGGTCTGGAGCTCGTGGGAATCCGCTTCATGTTCGATCCGAACAACGGGTGGGGAAAGTGGGCGGCGAAGCTCGGTCTCACGCCCCGGAAAGATGAAAAGCCTACAGAAGAAGAAACGAGGGGCTAGGGACCGGGGACTGGTAAATGGGGACTGGGAACTGAACGGGTCTTAAGTTCCCATCCCCCAGTCCCCATTTACCAGTCCCCAGTCCCCGGTCCCTAGCCCCTACACGCGTGCGAACCTCTTCACCAGCCCCTCCGCCGCTTTTTTTCGCAACTTCCCGATCGCGGCATCGGCGTCGGACGTCTGCGCCTCGCACACGCAGATCGCTTCGTCCAAAAAATCCTGCCACGGCGAGATCATCGCCGGGTCTGTTTTTGAGAGCGCTATGAGCAGCGCAAGACGTTCCTGCGGTTCAAGCGGGAGTCGGAGGACCTTGTTCCAGCACTCGGTGACCCCGGACGGGAGCACAACGGCCGCGATCCGCCGTTCTCCGCACCACTGCGCGAGCGCCTCGCCGAACTGTCTGTCGCGCGGGTGCACGCGCTCCTGGTAGAACACGATGTCGTTTGGATTTCCCTTCGTCCCGAAGAGTTCACGACGAACGGGAACGCCGCGCGTCTGCCACTCGCGAACGGCCGCACCGATCATTTCTTCGCCGCGATCCGTGAGGATTACGCGGACAAAGACGCCCGACTCCAACGCCACCTCGCCCAGAAAGGCACAGGAGGGATCGAGAAGGATGAGCATATGCGTCATGTCTGTGGCGGGATTGTGAGCGCGGCGAGTTCGCGCTCAAAGGAGGCAGGCCGCGGCACGCGTGGTACGAAATCGCCTTCCCACACCCGCGTGTAATCGGCGATGTGCCGATCCGCCTCGGCTTGCTGTATGTCCCCGAGTTCGGTCAGCGCCCGCGCGAGCGCGGCCGCGCCTTTCGTGGTTTCAATCACACTACGGTCTAGCCGCGGATCCATGTCATCGAATTCCTCTCCCGCATCTCGACGCGTGCGCCACGAATCCACGATCTCAAGCAGCTCCTGATATGCGGACGCCGCTCCGCGCATCCCCTCCGGCACGCGTTCCGACGCCGCGTCGAGCGCGAACGCATAGTCGAAAAGGAGTGCATTACCGTACGACTGCGAGGAAGCCGTCATGACGTGAAACGGATGCCCGCCCGTAGCGGTCTCGCTCTGGGCGTAACCGATGCGGGTTATGTCGCGCAGCATCTTCGGGTCGTCCGCCTTCCTACGCTCTAGGACATTCACGAGCATCGTACGCGGCTGCCCCGGCGGGAGTACATCGAGCGCCGCGTGGACCCTCGCGTCGACCGCTTCGCGTATCGTCCGATCCACGAGCTCGGCCCGCCTGCGCGCTGCGCCCCACGGTCGGAAGTCCGGATCCGTGACCGACAGGTACCAACGGATAAGGCGCACGTCATCCGCGCCCGGATTCAGCTTCTTCCCGCCGCGTTCGATCGGCTTCGCATCCAGCCTCCACGCTTCATGCGTCACGGCCCTCTCCCATTCTTCTTCATCCGCCGCGGGATTCTCGAGCGCGAGCTTCATGAGCTCCGCCCAATACTCCGTGATTCGAACCAGGTGCTGTCGTTTCGGGTTGTCGTTCTTGATGGATTCAACATAGCCGAACCTGATGCGGTTCTCGGAGGAGACGCGCGCGTGCACGAGGTAGAGCAGCGTGAGGCGGTCCTGCGGCGACAGCGTATTCGAACGGCGCCAATCGTTCGCGTGCGCGAACTCATGGTTGAGGAGACTGAGACGGACGGGCTTCCAAAGGTAGCCGGGATCCAGTCGAATACCGGATGCCGCGTGGCTCGACCCGTGTTCGCAAATACCGTCGGCATACCCTTCGATCCCGTACTCCTTGGGAAGCGGGATCTTGTCGGACGAAACGCTCACGCTCTCGATCGCATGCACGCCCGTCCAGCTCGGAGGTGTCATCACCTGGATGATCTCGCGCATGCGCGCGTCCGGCAGGCCGGTGCCGGCCTCGAGACGAACCTGCACGCGCTCCGCGTGACGTTCGCGCTGTTTTCGCTGTTCCCGCATCGACGTCACATAATCGGTGGGGTTGACCGGAATTTCATCTTCAAGCGCATCCGGTCCGATCGCACCCTCGAGCTCGCGCCGCATCTCCTCGTAGCTCGGCATGCCTTCGAGCGACGGCCTCGTCTCCCAACGCGTCACATCGGCGAGCGTGGCCGTGTCCGTGAGGAGCTTCCCTGTCTTCGTCTGCGCTGCCACGCGTGCTCCGATGCCAATGCTGGAAATGAGCGCGACGGGCGCGGCGATCTGGCTGCCCCGCTTGCGGAGAATAGTCATGAACGACGCGCGGGACTGCGTGCGGCCCTTGATGCGCAACTCCTCGACGCGTTCCAAAATCTCATCCGCTTCGTCGTGAATGGCTTCATCCGGGACCTTCTCTCCGCCGGGAAGAGACAGGACGGCTCGCGCGAGCGGCTGTGCGTACGGCGCGAGCGCGCGAATCCGGCGCTCCGGAATTCCGGTCGCCCCTTTCTCAATCGTCACGCCGATGAAGCCCTCTCTCATAACAGGTGTACAGGTGAACAGGTGGTCGGGTTTACGTGCAGTTGAGCGAATAAGCGGCTGTGCGTACCCCACGTCTTCACGTGTAAGCCCGTCCACCTGTCCACCTGTTCACTTGTACACCTGTGCACTTGTTCACCTGTCTCCCCTCTTACTTCTTCAAGTACTTTCCCACCGCCGCCCAGCTCGTGAGGCCCACGAGGAGCATGAGCCCCCCGCCTTCGAGAAGCGCGAGCTGTCCGCCGTTGCCGTAGAACGCCTGCCGGAGTCCCGGGTCTCCCCCATCATACAACGGCCGCAAGCCCGGTTCGATCCACTCGACCACAACGGCCGTAAACCCGGCGGTGAGGAGGATAGCGATGGTCGCGAGCGCGAATCCCTGGATCACGAACGGCGTGCGCACGAACGTGGACGAGGCCCCCACGAGCCGCATGATGCCGATCTCCTCGCGCTGCGTGTAGATGGCCACACGCACCGTGTTGTAGACGATGAGGATGCCGATCAGGATGAACACGAGAATGAGCGCGCTCCCCACGAGCCGTGCATTCTCCGAAAGCGATTGCACGCGTTCGATCGACGCGGCGTGATCGTCGTACGACTTGGATTCGATCGCATCGGCGAACTGCGGGTTCTTGAGCGTCTCCATGATAAACGGGTAGTCGCCTGGTTTCTTGGCCGTGATTCGGACGGTGGCGCCGAGCGGGTTCGTGTCGAGTTCGCCGAGCGCTTCGAGGATCTCCTTGTCGTTCTTGTGCCGTTCTTTGAAGAGCTCGAGCGCCTTATCCGGCGTGAGCAGTTCCACGGACTTCACCTGCGGCAAGTCCGCCACGAAGAACCGCGCCTGCTTCACGAGCGCTTCGTTCGCCGAGGGCTTGAAGAACACGGTGACGTCCACCTTGTCTTCGAGGATGGAGACCGCGCGCGTGAGGAGCGCGTTCACTCCAACCAGTACGTTCACGGATGCGAGCGCGAGGATGAGCACGAGCACGGTTGCCGCACCCAACCACGCGTTCCGCACGATGTTCTGGAACGCGGCTTTCAGGACGCGGAGAGGGGTGGTGAGCATGGGGGGGGAAAATGACGAATGACTAATATCTAATGCCTAATCTCTTGTTTCCGTATTAGTCATTAGGCATTAGATATTAGTCATTCAACACCCGTCCTGCTTTAGCCTATGAGATACTTCCCATGTTCCTGGTCGCTCGCGATGCGCCCATCCGCGAGCGTGATGACGCGTCGACGCAGCGCGTTCACCACTTCCCTGTTGTGCGTGACGAGAACCACCGTGGTGCCGAACGCGTTGATCTTCTGGAGGAGATCGATGATGTCGCGCGCATTCAGGGTGTCGAGATTGCCGGTGGGTTCGTCGGCGAGGAGAATCTTCGGACGGTGGACGAGGGAGCGCGCCACAACCACGCGCTGCTGCTCGCCTCCCGACAACTGACGCGGGTAGCGGAATCCCTTCTCTTCGAGGCCGACGATGCGCAAAATTTGCGGGACGATGTCGCGGATCCTCCTGCCCGGTTCGCCCGCCACTTCGAGCGCGAACGACACGTTCTCGAAGACGGTTTTCTTCGGAAGGAGTTTGAAATCCTGGAACACCACGCCAATCTGCCTCCGCAGCACCGGAACTTCGCGTGACCGAATGCGCGTGATGTCCCAGCCGCCGATCTCAATCGTGCCGCGCGTGGGCCGCTCCTCGGCAATAAGGAGCTTTGCAAGCGTGGTCTTGCCAGCTCCGCTCGCGCCCACGATGGACACGAACTCCCCTGCGCCGATCGAGAGCGTGATGTCTTTCAAGCCGTGGACGTCGGGCGGGTAGGTCTTGGTGATGTGCTTGAGAGAGATCATGGGGAATTGGGGGGAGATGGGGGGATGGTGCCTCGTGCTTAGTCCTTAGTGCCTGGTGCATCGTGCCTCGCGCCTCTCCCGAGAGCACCAGGTACTCTGCACGAGGTACTCTGCACCAGGCACTAAGGACTAAGCACGAGGCACTAAGCACAAATATCTAAGCGCTTAACACGAGGCACGAGGCACCAAGTGCTAAGGACCAGCCACCAATTTTTTAACGTGACACATTCGCCAGCAACTTCTTCCAGTTCGGCGGCGGAATCTCGTCTCCCAGCTTCCACCTCGGGTCGTTTCGCGGGATGAGCTCCACGCGCACGCGCATGAGCCCGCCGCGCGGATTGCCGATCCGCTTGAACGCCACCTTGTCCAGATCAATCGCGCGATCCGGATGCTTGTCGCGTTCCGGCCCCCAGTCGTTCACCGTGACGACGACCGAACGTGACGGATCATCCTCACGCGACACGAGCAATCGCGTGCCCTTAGGTACGTCCGGCGAAGCCGCGCATAAACACTTCTTGTACGCGTACCAGGATGCCACTCCCTGACGCATAACACCGTCCCCCCACGCGGGCGTAACGGTCACGGACGCAGCGGCCGCAATAGTTCCTGTGATCGTCCTGCCGCCGAAGAAAGCGTTCGTAGTGACGAGCGCGGTGCTTGAAACTGCCGCGTTCAGCTCCGCACGCTCGTCCGAAGACGGCGGCCGGTGTGCGCGGGCCGTGATGCCGATCTTCCCAGCGCCGCTCACCGCGTCCGCGTCGTCGAACGTGATGGACCACGCATCGCCGGCAACGGTCTGCCGCGTCCCGGTCGCGGCAACGCCGGGCCGCACGCGTATCACCGTGGGCTTCACGAGCGTCCCTTTGTCCCATCTAACCGTAAGCCGTCCTTCGAAAAGCTCGAGCAACACCGCCCGCCCCACGAATCCGGAATCCAACGTGAGGGCAACGGGTTGGTCAGCTTCGGCCGCCTTGACGCCAAGGGGGGCCAACAGTAGAATTGCGACCGCAATAAGAGCGTTACGCCAGCGCATGTGAGCATGATACTGTACGCGCGCGGAGATTCACAATATGTAGAGAATGACAAGGGCCTGCGACCGCTCGTCGAATGACCAACCTTCGACAGCGACCGGCGACGACGCGACATGAGCGGGCGTACCCGCCGAAGCCCGAAGGGCGCAGGCGGGTATCGTATAGTGGCTATTATGAGTGCTTCCCAAGCACTAGAGGCGGGTTCGATTCCCGCTACCCGCTCCACGTAAAAACCACGCGAACGCGTGGTTTTTACGTGGAGCCAGCTCCGGGATTTGAACCCGGGACCTCTGCTTTACGAAAGCATTGCTCTACCGCTGAGCTAAGCTGGCAATACCACGATGAGCGGCGATAAATTATCAAATACCGCTCTCTATGGCAAGACGCCGGTGTCAGAATGCGCACGTGAGAGTATGATATTCGCATGCCCCATCTCTCCATGTCGCACGACGCCGTTCGCCACGAACTTAACGGCATCTCCTCGCTTTCGTCGCAAGTCGAACGCGATGCAGTGGCCAACGTGGTGATCAAACTGTCCGACGGGAACGCGTGGTATCCCGATACGTTGCGCCGCGAACTGAAATCGATCCAAGCCAAAGGGACGATCAGTGAGATCGACCGGCACGCGGTCGAAAAGAAATTTTTTCCGGAACACGCATGGTAACACGCAAACCCCCAGCCGACGCCGGGGGCTTTTGCGTTTCCTCGCTGTTATATCTTCTTCTCTCCCATCATCTTGTCCTTCCCCATGCAGCATTTCTCGGAGCCCAACATAGCGATGGCCGAGAGACCGACGAGGACATAGACCACGCGAACGACCACCGGCCACTGGCCGAGGACCGTCTGAACGAGGTCGAATTGGAAGGCCCCAACGAGGCCCCAATTGATACCCCCGACAAGCAGGAGGACCCACGAAAGCTTGTGGACCCCGCACATTTTACCCATCATCATAACGAGTATGACGGTTAGGAGTTAACTGCGGATATTGTACCCCGCAGGGGGTATGGGCGACCAATGGCTAAGCTCGTGACGAGTACGATTGCCGATTGCCGAAACCTACATGCACAGAGTCAGTTTCTACATCTTGTTACCTACGTGCCTATAGGTTTCGGCAATCGGCAATCGTACTCATAACGTCGTTTCGGCAATCGATACGCACGATCATCTTCTTCTTTCGCTTAATGCAACGCGTCCGAAAATTTGCTACGCTGCTTTCCACCACATCACTATGACAAACCTCGATACCCTAAACCGCGGCGAACTTTATAACGAGATCGCGGAGTTGGCGCGCGACGGCGGCGTCACGAGTCAGGACGACTGGAACGAATTGTGCGACGAAACGATCGAGAGCCACCTCGACATCGGCGAGATGGATCCCGACCAGGACGTGGAAGGTCTGCGCCAGGCGCTGCACATGGCGTGGGACGAATACCGCATCGAATCCGCGCCCGAATCAGACGCGGCCGTGGGCGAAGATCCCGGGGCGCCGCACGAATAACTGAAACAAGTGAACACGCGGGCACGCGGGCAAGAGCAAGTGGACAAGCGGACGAGAGTGCGAGCAAACAGACGAGTGGCGGACTTCACGCTCGTACTCTTGTTCACGCGTTCACCTGTCCACTCGCTCTTGCCCGCATGCCCGCGTGTACACTTGTCCACCCGTCCTAGAACTTCACGTATCTCACCACGTCGGTTCGCTGCGTCCGCTCATCGAGGTACTTCTCAAGCGCGTTCGGATCGTTACCATGGTCGGCCGCGTACGAACCGGTCATGAGGCGCGTGAGGAGCACGGGACGGATCACGTGCGCCGTAAAGTCGTCGATCGTCCATGCGAAATTCTTGTCGAGGAACTCGGCGATTTCCTGCGTGCTGCTCCCCGTGGAATTGAACTCGCCGATCGCAGACTGAATCTGCTGGTCGGTCAGTACGGCCTTTCTGGCATCCGCGAGCTCATAGAGCGCCTCTTCGCGGATGAGACGCTCCAGCGCGTTCTTCCGGTCTTCATCCGTCATCGCGCGCGAAATACCAAGGTTCTTCGCTTCGTCGGACTGCAGGTACCTCTCCACGGACCGCACACTGTCCAGGTATGCGCGGTACGTCACGGTGCGCGAACCGAGCCGCGCGGCCGGTACGGGGACCGCGCGCGACACGTTCGTGATGAACGGGGAATCCCAATGCCGGTAGTACATCCCCCACAGCATGACCGACGTTACACCGATGGATGCCAGGATGAAGACGGAGAGGATGATCACGGTCCAAAGCCGCGAAAGTCGAGGGAAACGCATAGGGAGGTATTACGAATTACGAATGGGCTCACGAAATGACGGATGACGAATCGAACACTCTCATTCGTAATTCGTCATATGACGAGTTAATCTTTCAGCCGTTCCGGATGGAAGAAATACTCCCACCAGAGCGCAGAGTTCGGACGGTCAACAACGGGTTTTTCCGCCACCACATCGAGCGCGAGCGAGCCCTGCCAGCTCCCCGTAGTTCCGAATCCCGTGAGAACCACAACATGTTCGCCCGGCTGGCGCAGGCCGAGTCGCGCGCGAGCCTCCACCTCAAGACGTTCCGACGACCGGAGCGCATCCGCCAGCTCGCGCAGGCGCGCGTTCCGGCCTTCGAGCTCGTCTGCCTGCGCTTCGAGCGCCCGAATCTCACGATCGACCTTCCAGCCGCGGTAACTCTCGCGCACCGTGGCCGTGCCCACCACGAACAGCAGCACCGCGCTGCCCACGAGCAGAAGCGGCCATCGAGAGTACTGCAGAAGTGATCGCGGAATCTTCATGAAGGGTCTTTGATGGGCTTCAACTCATCATCCGTGCCGTTGCCGAACAGCTTCTTGATGGTGATGTCACGCTCATCCTGCTTCAGGGTCCGGTCAAGCTTCGCCAGATCATCGTCACCTAATGCCTCGAGATGGCTCGCTACCCGCTTCAGAACTTCGATACGCTGCGGCGTGGCTGCGCGTTTCGCCGCGTCGGACGCGAGCTTGTCTGTCATGGCCGCGTCGGTGACGGAGGAACGGCCGGCATGGCGAAGGTCGTTTACGAGACTGTGCAAATCCTGCGGCCGCGGAATGAACGCGGCTTCGATGACAAGCGCGCCGGACGATGTCTGGATTTTAAGGTTTCCCACGTTGAACACCGCATCGATAAGTCCGCTCTTCGACCACGACACATCCTGGATATCCGTAAGCTTCACCTCCGATACGGTCCGCGAGAACAGGCCTTTCTGGTCCACGTCCACGATACGGAGGTCCGTGACGATGAATACGTCCCCGTCCCACATCACGAATGAGCGGACGGCCACGAAGATTCCAACGAGGACGACGACTGAAAACACCACCACGCCCGCCGGACCGGTGCGGAAGAGCGGGAACAGGAAGAAAAACGGCGCGACGATGAGCAACAATGCCAACCCCAAACCCGGAAGAAGCGCCAACCCGTGGCGTTTCGTGATGCCTCTGACCGACTCGTCTTCCTTGAGGAGCAGGACGTGTTCGAGCTTAAACATGTGCGGACATTCTACAGTGAAAGCGCCGGATTAGAACAGACGGAGAAATGACCAAGCTTGCGGTGAGTACGATTGCCGATTGCCGAAACCTATAGGCACGTGTGTAACAAGATGTAAAAACTGACTCTGTGCCTATAGGTTTCGGCAATCGGCAATCGTACTCACCGCAAGCTTGGTCATTCGTCATTCGAATTTCGTTATTTCCCTGATCGCTTTCTTCGCTTCTTCCGCATCGCTCCATGGAATCTTGCGTCCGCCCGCGACCGCCATGACCGGCTCGTTACCCTTACCCGTGATGAGCACAACGTCTCCTGCCTTCGCCATCTTCATGGCGAGTCGTATGGCATCGCGTCGGTCGAGGATGCGATACAGGTTGTGCCCATCCTTCTTCCCCGCGTCGACCGCGCCATTCGCGACCTGATTGACGATCTCCCACGGATCATCGTCGTACGGGTCCTCATTCGTGACCACAACGACATCTGCGTTCTTTCCGGCGATACGACCGAGCACGGGACGCCGCGATGCATCGCGGCCGCCGCCCGCGGATCCGAGAACGTGAATCACGCGACGGTGATCCAAAGACGCGACGAGTTCATACAGCTTCTTCATGGCGCCCGGTTCAAACGCGAAGTCTACGATCACCGTCCATGCCTGGCCTTCATCGACCCTCTCATAACGACCCGGGAGTCCGGGCGCGCGCGACAACGCGCGCGCCGCATCCGCGAACGGCACATCAAGCGCCCCGGCCGCAGCCAGCGCCGCAAGCGCGTTTTCCACGTTAACCGCGCCGGGCAGGTTCAAGCGGACAGCCACGCCGTCCACCATGAACGTCACATGGTCGGCAGCAGCGACCACGTCCGTCGCAAGCAGAATCTTCGAAGCCTGTCGTACGGGCAGAGCCTGTCCTGAGCGAAGCCGAAGGACGCTGGGTCGCCCGCCTGATGCAGTTGCGGCCTCATACATGATGACGCGCCCAAACCCCTCCACCACAAAATCCTTCGCATACTCGCTCCCCGCGTTCAAAACTGCGACGCGTGGCACCGTTTTTCCATCCAAGACCTTTGGCGGGAGGGACGCCGCATAGTCGAACAAACGAATCTTCGCGCGTTTATAGTTTTCAAACCCACCGTGCGCCTCAATGTGCTCGGGCCATAAATTCGTGAAGACACACACGTCATACGCCACGTGTTCGTGGCGATGCTGCACGATCCCCTGCGACGTGGTCTCAACCACGGCGTACCGGCACCCTGCGTCCGCCATCTCGCGCAAGAGGCGCTGGAGCTGAAAACGACCTACCATGGTCATCTTCGTGGCATTGGACCACGCGCGGTCGCCGATCTTGAAGAAGGCCGTGGTGGTGCACCCCGTTGCGGCACCGGACGCTTCGAGCGCCTTCGAAATCAGGTACGCCGTTGTGGTCTTCCCGCTCGTACCTGTCACGCCGATCACGACCATGCGCCTGCTCGGATGCCCATACCAAACCGCCGCGAGCCACGACAGCGTGCGGTGGTACAGGTCAAAGACCGGAACCGGGACGATCTTTCGAATTGCGTTCAGGATCAGATGCATGAGAATCAAGATTGTTTGCCGTTCCTCGCTTCACTCGGAATGACAATCCAACTACGAGACCGTTGTCAT
This sequence comes from Methylomirabilis sp. (SeqCode), assembly GCA_035561755.1. Taxonomy (GTDB): domain Bacteria; phylum Patescibacteriota; class Patescibacteriia; order 2-12-FULL-60-25; family 2-12-FULL-60-25; genus 2-12-FULL-60-25. The sequence goes on along the minus strand of DATMXG010000060.1, from coordinate 148 downwards.
TCCGAGTGAAGCGAGGAACGGCAAACCATCCCGCCGAGTCTAACCTCTTTCGTACAATGCGTAAAACATGGTGAAATAGTGACTGCGGACTGGTATATGGGGACCGGGAACTCTGTATTGCTATCTGCTTCAGTCCCCAGTCCCCATT
>DATMXG010000059.1:0-10598 GCA_035561755.1 Methylomirabilis sp. (SeqCode) | reverse complement strand
GCCATGTACAGTGCGGATTTTGGCGGCCGGTAGCGCGGCTCCATCCAGGCGAGCGCAAGATAGGCCGGAAACGTGATGCCCACGAGCACCTGAAACGCGATGAGCTTGGAGAACACGAACGGGAAAATGACGATCGGAATGAACACGAGCGGCATGAGCAGGCCTCCGTACACGCCGAGGTACGTAATCGCTTTGAAAACGGTGATAGCGCGGGTACGGTTCATAGGAATGGGGAGAGAGTAGCAGGGCACGAGTGAAATTCCAAATCTCAATCGGGGTCTTGAGGTGAGGTCGTGGCAAGGACGTGAGTCGTGCATGAGATGGCCCCCCAAATAAACGTCATCCCGACCGAGGTCGCCTTGAGCGGCACGGAGAAGCGCAGAACTCCATGGCGACCGAGCGGAGGGACCCCTTTTCAGCCACGCAATCAACACACCTCGTTAAAACACTCCATGACGAGTCCGTCTTTGTCCGGATGGTATAGCGCCTTCGAAGCGATCTACGAAAGACAGGCTCGGTTTCGCAAGGGGTCCCTCCGCTCGGTCGCCGGTAACCGCGCGCGATGTGTTGAGTTCTCGGGGGCGACCTCGGTCGGGATGACGTTTATTTGGGGGGCCATCTCATGCACGACTCACGCACCCTGTCTTGCCCGCTTGTTCACGTGTCTGCACTCACTGTCAGCAAACAAAACGAAGCATAGCAAACCCCCCGGTCGAAGCCGGGGGGTTGCTTTTGGCGTTCGCTCCTGTGGAGCTCCCGCCGTCGCGAGGCGATCTCGCCAGGCGTTCTCTAGGGGCCGAGACCGAAGTCCAGGCCGGAAGATTACGACTGGGTGACCGTCTGCGAGTCGTTCAGGTTCTCGAGCAACACGTCGTTGGTCCAGTCGCGGGAACCGCCGCTTGCGCCGGAAGCGAAGCCGTGCGGAACATCCACGTTGTCGGACCAGAGGAACGTACCCGAGGCACTTCGGATGCCGTCGCCGCCACCGACAGAAGTGTCGATCGCGAGCGAGCCACCCATGTCGCCGTCTACGATGTAGCCGGTGACCGTACTGCCTGTGGAGCGCTTGAACGAGGTCGTGACCGAGTTGCTGGAGCCGGAGAAGGCCGGCACCGCTTTCAGCGTGTAGGTCTCGCCTGAGCCCGACACGTTCTCTTCGTTCACGAGGCGGACGATGATGTCGCCCACGCCGCCGAGACCGGTCGAACCGCTCAAGTCTTGTCCGTTCGCCACCTTTCGGATGATCACCTGGCTCGTGGTGAGCAGGGTAGAACCCTTGTACAACTGGAAGTTGCTCAGGTTCGTCATGCCGGAAGAGGTTGAGACGGTGAAGATGATCTGCATCCACGACACGGAGCCGCCCGTAGCATCCGGCGTCACCTGGAACTTGTAGAGGTCCGCAGCTGAGCCGTTGCTGATGGTGGCGGAAGACGGGCTCAACCGTGTGACGGTCGGCTTCGTCTTGCGCAGCACCTGGAACTGGCCGTAGAGACCGTCCGTCGAGGTGGCATACAACCGCTCACCGGATGCATCACCCGTGGAACGGATGTTGATCTGGTTGATGTAGTTGGTGTCCCATTCGCCCGTTTGGGTGTGCGTGGCCACGGCGAGCGTGGGCATGTCACCGGAACGCGGCGAGTTCGACGTGGCGCTCGAGGTGGACGAAAGCTGCGAGAGCTTGGCCCAGAGCTCGAACGTGACGTTGCCGTCCTTGGCGATCTTGATCGGGTTGGCCGAGAGGTCGATATCCTTCGAACTCGTCGTGCCGGCCGACAGCGTGTCCTGCCGGTTCGTGACGTCACCGTTTTCTGCCACGGCGATCATCGCGAAGTCGGCGTTCGTGCCGCCGTCACGTGGGTGCATTACGCGCACCCGGTCGATCGTGGCGGCTTCATACTGCGTGGTGGCCTTGAAGCGGGCGAAGACCTTCCAAGCACTGCCTCCGGCCACGAGGATCGTGGACTGCGGATGACCGTTCTGCTGGAAGGTGATCGTGCCGCTGTTGCGCACGCTCTGGATGACCGTCTGGCTCGAAGCGCTGGAGTTGGTCACAACGCCTGCGTCGAGGCTCGCGGTCACCGAATTCGCTTCCTGGTCCTGGGCCGTCACGTCCGCCGCGGCTGCGATGCCGATGGCGAACTGGTCGGTCGAGGTGGTGCTCGACACGGTGGACGCCAGGGTCACCTTGGCCGTGAGGGTCTTCGTGGTGCCCTTCGGGATCAGGATGCTCAGGTTGGTGATCTGCGCTTCACCCGTGGTCGTGTCCGGCGCTTTGGCCAGACCAACCTGGGTGTCGCCGTCCCAGAGCGAGATGAGCGTAACCAGCTGGGCGAACTTGGCCGCCGTGTAGGTCGGGACAAAGGCCGTCTGCGCCTTGCCCGTGAGCTTCACGGACGTGACCGTAATGTCGCTCTGCTGGCCGGCCGAGAACGTGAGGCCGACGCCCGGAACGTTCTGCTGCTTCTTCACGATCGTCGTGCCCGTGGGCGTGGTGGCGAGCGAGACGGTGAGGCTGGAGGCCTTCACGGTCTGCGCATTGCCGATAATCGCCGTGTTCGGGACGATCTTCGACGTGGCGAGGAATTCGCCCGTATCAACGACGCGGACGTCCGTGTCGCCGAAGGCCGCGAGCGTGAGCTTGTACGTGCTCGTGCCGCTGCCGAAGAACTGGTTCGTGACGTCTTCTGAATTCGACAGGTCAGCCACAACCGCGAGGTTGCGCGTCTGGCCCACGTTCAGGTTCCACGAATCCGTGAAGATAACGTTGCCGGTTGACGCGGCGCCGCTGGCAACCGTTGACGGCATGCCGAGCGGACCCATCACCGTCTGATTGGTGTCGAGGTCGATGAGTTTGAAGTTCCGGAAGTATTCCGTTCCGGAGCTGCCCTTCACCTTCGCACCGTTCTGGCCGTCGAGCGTGACGGTGAGTTTGCGGATCTCGAGGCCGTTGTCTGGCGACGTGAGCGTCACATTGAACAGCTTGACCCCGAGCGTGCCCTTGGCCACGTTGGCCGTGGCCGGACCGTTGAAGGCGACCGTGAGCTGTCCGCCCTGGGTCGTCACTTCAATGTAGTTCGTGCCCGTGGTGCTGCCGTCGAACGAGCCCTGGCTCGTTGAGGTGCAGCCGCCGGTGGCCGTCGCGGCGATACAGATCGCTGCGCCGGAGTTGTACACCTTGTCGATCGCCGTCACGTCCGTGGTGTATTCCACGTACGTCTTGATCGTGCGACCGGCGCGGCCCGCAACGTCAGCCGTGAGCTTGAACGTCTTGGTGGTGCCATTCGTGATTACGTACGGCGGGTTGAACGCGAGGGTGATCAAGTTCTTCGAGCTTACGCCCGTTGCGCTCGCCACCTGCGTGGTGCCCTGCCAGAGCTTGAAGTTCGTCAGATCCGTGTTCGAGATCGAACCGGCCTGATAGAGCGTCACCTGGCGGACTTCCACGTCGTTCGTGTTCGCCGTGATGCGGAAGTTCGACACTTCCGCGTCCTTCGTGCCGATGGTCGGGTTGGTCGGCTGTACGCCCTTCGTGATGTCCACGCGGGCGGCTGCCGTCGTACCAACGGTGAAGGTGTTGCCGCGCACCGGGAACGTTCCGGAGACCGTGCCCGTGCCGCCGATCACAACGTCTGCCGCGCCCGCGATCTCCATCGAGTGCTGGCCGCCCGTTGAGCCGGCCGCAACGTTGAAGTCGCCGTACACGTACACCGAGATCGTGGTTCCGGCCGGCACGGAAATGCCGAGGGAATTGAACTCAACCACGTGGGTGGTGGAGTTGATCGTGCGGCCCGTGGTGAGGCGCTGCATGTTCTGATCGTACAGGTACACGTTGGCGAAGTCGCTCGCCGCACCCGTACCTACGCGGTGGAAGCGCAGGCCGTTCAGTATCGCCGGGTCAGCACCCGCCGTGAGGTTGACCTTCACGAGGGAGACGGACGAGGAGTTACGAGGAACGGTTGCGCCGGCCGGTGTGTCCGGAGCGAGAGCGACTGACAAGCCGCCCGTCACCGGAGCCTGCGTGGCACAGGCTACGTCGCCGAGGTCGGCTTCGTATCCCGTCACGTCTGCGCCGGTCGGGTACACGATAGTCGTGCCCACGGCGTCGCTTGCGTGCAGCATGTTCGCCGTCATACCGGCGGCGGTCACGTTACGCTTGTTGTTGTTCCACACCATGTACGTGTTCGTATCGCCGGTGTAGGAGACGAGCTGACCATCCGGGTGAACCGGCGAGTTGACCGACGATCCGATGGAGTAGTTCACGAAGAACGAATCCGGGACGTCGACGACCCGCTGGGCCCAGTTGTCGCCGTAGAGTTGCTTCGCCAGGGCTTCCGTCTCGATCCAGTGGAGCATGGCGCAGCGACCGGTGACGGCATACACTTTCGGGTCCGTCGTGATCTTCACGAGCTTCGTGCCCGGGCGGATCGTGACGTTGCCCCCGATCAAGATGGCCGCGAGCTCCGCATCGGTGATGGTCTTCACCGACGAGAAGTCGTTATACCAAGAGAAGTACGTTTTCTCGTTCGGGAACACATAGCGCTTCCCGTCCGCAGCGTAGTAGTACACGGCGGGGCCCGACGCCTTCACGAGATCGCCCGGGTTCAGCGTGGCGGCGCTCGCGACGTTCGGAAACGCCAGCGTGCCTCCCACGGACCAGAGGATCGTCGTCATGGAGACGAACGAAGAGAAAACCTTTTTGAGGGATTTCATGTGATGAATGATTCCGGTCCGCGACGCTGTTGATACCCCCGCTTCGCGGGGATCATCGCACACGTGCAACGGATCGGATGGAGTTGATACACAGGATCCATTAAGAATCCTGCGCATCGGATGGTGAATTCTTCCATCCTATCTCCCCCGCCGAAGGCGGGAGTCGACCTTTAATGACAGAATGTCCTGGCGAGGATGCGATCGTACGAGCGGGCGCTTTTGAGATGGAATCCCGTTAACGGGAGACGATCCTCACCCGCCCGGTTGGGAGACTCTGCAAGAGGCAGGGTCGCCCAATGAGGAGGGAATTATTCGGTTGTCGTTCCTCGCTTCGCTCGGAATAACAATCTGCTAAGAGGCCATTGTCATTCCGAGCGAAGCGAGGAACGTCCGATCAGGTCAGATCATGGTTTCGTGCTCGTCGTCATGCTCGTTGAAGACGTCGGAGACGTTCCATTCATGGTCGAAGTACCCGAACCGACGAGGCTGCTGGTCGACGAAGTACCGGTCGCGTTCGCCGTGGATGCGGAGATCGTCGTGGATGCGTTCGTGATGGCCAATACCTCCTCTTCCACCTGCTTCTGCGCGGAGAACGACTTTGCAGTAGCGTCTTTAATCAACCCGACGGCTTCGTCGAGTTTATTTTCCTGCACGAGCTGCTGCACGGCGCCCAGCGCCTGTTCCGCGTCTTGAGCCAACTTGAGAACCGCGGTCGAGGAACCAGAGGCGAGCGATGCCACGGTCGGCGTGGTGGACGTGGCGCTTCCGGCGAGCGCCTTGGTTTCCGCGAGCGTTGCAGCCGCCACTTCCGTGTGCGCCGCGAGCGACGAATCGATGTCTGATGCGGAGACCACCGAGTCACCCGTATCCTGGCGTACGCTCACGAGCGCTTCGAGCGCCTTCAGACCCACGTCTGCCGCCTGCGCCTGCGCCGCCGCGACCTTCTCCTTCACGTCCGGAGGGAGGTTGTTCTTCGTCTCGTTCAGCGCCTTCACCACCTCCACGGCGTTCTTATCGATCGTTTTCGCCACGTCGGCCGCATCGTTCGCGGTCGAATTAGCCTGCGCGTCGGTAAGCTGCTGTTTCAACGTATCGAGATCGCGCTTCAGGATGTCGGTCGCCTGCGCCGCTCGCTCCTCACGCTTTGAAACGGGCGTGGTGACGATGGTCTTTAATTCACCCACGCGCCGCTTCGTAAATTCCGCCTTCAACCTTACCTTGTCGTTTTTCGATGAGGTAAGCGCGAGTCGCGCCTGTTCCGTGACGAGTTTTACCGCATAGAGCGTGTCGCCGGGAATCGCGCGCTCGGCGGCGCTCACGGATGCGATCGAGCCGCCAAGCGCCACGCTCGAAATGGACAGCGTGGCCAGCACGGGGCCGCGGATGGCGCGCGAAAGCCGCGCATAGAAGGGCGCAAATATCGGGAGCATGCGGCGACGCGCTTCCGTTTCAGCGGAGGGCATCGTATTCCGCACCTGCATGAGAAGCGTATCCCGCGTGGCACGAACCCACGCAGGATCAGGGTTGATCCCGCGTTCACGGTCCCGGAGGGACCTGATGATGCGGTAGATATCGCGTCTCATGCGAGAGTACGAATATGGATTACGAATTACAAATGGCTCATGCGAATATACGCATTACGAAAGGCTTCGTAGAGCGGATTCGTAATTTGTATATTCGCATGAGCCATTTGTAATTCGTAATCCATATTCGTATTTACGCTTGTTGGTCTAGGGCATCGAGGGCTTTCTTGGCCCTGTGGTACACCACGCGGACGCTCCCCGGCTTCTTCCGCAGTATTTCCGCGATGATGGCGAACGGCAGACCGTCGATGAGCCGCATGGTCAACACGTCGCGGTACTCGTCTTTCAGGCGCTCGAGCTTGCCCATGACGAGCGCCAGTTCCGCGCGCGCCTCCATGACAACGCTGGACTTCCCGGCATCTGATGCTTCTTGTGTATAAGAAGACGTTTCAGCGGACTGAAACGTTACAGCCAGCGTTCGCGGACTCAATGCGCGTTGGCGGTACCAGTCCACCACGGCGTTCCTCGCGATCTGGTAAAGGAGTGCCCGAATGTCCCTGATATCGTGGTGTTCCTGCACATACCTCCAACACTTCAGGAACGTGTCGGACGTGAGATCCTCCGCGTCTTCCTTGGACGGCAATTTCAATAAAACGAACCGATAAATCGCTGCGACGTATCGGTCGTAGATGCGCGCGAATGCCTGCGAATCCTGGTGTTTCCGGATGCGAAAAAGCAGGTAACGATCCACGAGGTTCGTCATGCGTGGGTGGTTCGAGAGGGTTGCGTTGTACCGGACACGATCGTGTAAAAACTGGGTTCCGTGCGAAGCCGGAGGATTCGCTGGATGGCGAGGATGTGGCGGAGAGACTACCCGACAGGCGCGTCTCTGGCAAGATGAAATCGTGATATTCAACAGAGGAATCTGGTCAACAATGGCGATCTTAAGGCGCTGGATGTCCACGCTGACGTGGACAAGAATAGCTGTTTATGGCAACCTCATGAGATGGCTGAAACACAGCGCGACGCATTCCGGGTCACGCTCTCCGAGGCAGCGAGGCTCTTCGGTATCCACGAAAAAACACTGCGCCGCGCCTTGAAGCGCGGCGATATCCGATACGTTGTCGTCCGCGGCAGGTATCGTCTGCACTTCGAATCGCTCATGGCCTGGTCGCAGAAGACGGCAACCGTGCGCAATAAACGCGACTCGCGAGGCATTGGCCAGTGGGTCGACCGGTGGCGGATCAGGAACACGCTATACTCTCCGCGACCGCCAATATCGGAATCGTGATAAAAACAAGAGCGCCCCCTGAGGGGGCGTTCTGTTGCGCAAGCCGGTGTCACGCTTACGTTGTGGCGGGAACCGCGCATTCGAGCGGTTCCTGTTTCAGTTCGCGGTAGAGGCAGAGTGTCGCCTTCGCGATCTCGCACCAGTCGTGCTTAACGAGAATGCGTTCACGAAGTTTCTCCCCCATCACGTTCCGTTCCGCATCAGACAGTTCAAGCATGGACTCGATCGCATGTGCGAGCGACATCGTATCGTTCGGGATCACATTCGGGGCGAGGGTGCCCGTGACTTCCGTATTCTCCGGGATGTCGGACACGATGACCGGACGGCCATAGCAGATCGCCTCCAGAAGCGCGATGGACATCCCTTCGGACGACGCGATGGACAGATGCGTAGTTGCATTCGCCTGCAGAGATGCGAGTGCCGCTCCGTGCTGTTCGCCAAGGAGGCGCACGCCGGGCGTCGATTCCGCGAGTTGTTTCAGTTCCTGTTCGTATACAGACGTGAAGGCGCCACTCCCGACAATCGCGAGCGGGAAAGACTTCACGAGATCCGGACGGCGCTCCGCGAGCGCGCGGTATGCGCCGATTGCGACGTGCGCGTTCTTGTGCGGGATGAGTCGCGTCACCATGGCGATGTAGCGATTCGGCTCAAGACCGAAGGACGACACCGCATGGTCGTTCGCGCTCGACGCGACGCGGACCCCGTTCGGGATCACGGCTGGCTGGCACTGGTATTCGTTCAGACAGTACGCGGCGAGCGCGTCGGACACGGCAATCGTGCGGTGGGCAAAGCGGCACGTGAGCCATTCACCCGCGCGAAGCATGAGGCGAGCGAACACGCCCCACTTGGCATGCGTACGATCAACGCAGTGGAACGTACACACGAGCCGCGCTTTCGGGTGGAGCGCACGCGCGAGGGGTGCCAACAGGGACGGACCCACGCCATGGATGTGCAATACATCCGGCTTGTCGCGCAATGCCAATACAAGCGCGGTGAACGTATGGGTGATTGCATCGAGATGTTTGGTCGAGAGACCGTAGCACCAACGACGGGAGACTCCGGCAGGAGACGGTGCTTCGCCCACGTACCACGCACGGTCGTACGACACCACACGCGCGCCGAGGCGCACCAACGCCGTCGAGAGTTCCTCGACGTGGCGCTCAATGCCCCCGGACTTGGCGGGCACCCCCTTGTGGCCAACCATGACAATAGTCATAACGTGTTACGTCCTCATCCATGAGAACTGCTTACCATAGCTGAAAATGGCCGTCTTGTCAAGACGGCCAGACAAACCTATTTAGGCTCTATTTAGGGCAATACGGCGCCACCGCTCGTCTCTGGTCCTGCCTGCATCCGGAACATCGTGTCTGTGGAGTCATCGGCTGCAGTTGCCGTGCTGGTTGCGACGACCGCGATCGGACGCCCAGCGTCATTCGACTGTGGGGTGACCTCGACTTCAAATCCGAACACCGCTTCGAACGCGTCCGCCCCTCCGAGACGAGGCAGGGACCAACTCACTGTCGCGACGGATACGTCCCACGTCCCGCCGTTTGGAGCCGTGACGCTGCCCGTCGCGCGAACGCGTGCCGGCAATGCTGCAGTGACTCGGATGTCGCGGACTTCATCTGCCACGGGGCCGATGGTCCAAAACACCCAGTACCGCGTGTCCTCACCGACCTTTGGCGGATTCGGACCTGTACCGATCTGGTCCCCTTCTGTAGACGTGTAACGAACAGATGTCTCAAACGGGATCGCGGACTTGATAACACCCATGGTCGCAGGACCCATGAGACGTCCTCCTTCAGGCCATTCGCCCACAGGTGCCACAAACCATTCATGCGATGGTAATTGCGTGTTCGTAAATACAGGCAGGACAATATCGTTCTGGCCAAGAGAAAGTTGTACCTCACGGACCGTGGAATCGAGGAACGGATGCATGATGAGAAGTGTTCGTGCATCAGACGAGCTTGATACACGTACGTGCGTTTCAACATTGGGTCGAGAAATAAGTGGGCTCGCGACCGATGGCCATTCCCAATCAAACATGTCAGATTCCCAATTTCCACGCGACACTTCCCGTGCGGCCGAGCTGACGATCCATTTCAATCGGACATCGCGTTCACCTGAAATGACTGGCTCATTTGGATGGAGTGGAATGTATATATATCGTTTTTCGTGCGCCGCAAGATTGCCGAGAGTCGCGCGTTCACCAAGTTCCGGGATCACTGGATCGAACGTCACTTGGACATACGGAAGTTCGTTCGCGGATGTATTTTCAACGACGAGTGGGATCATCCCGCCATGCGTAGGCACGCTATCGACCCTGAATTCGTCTGGGACGACTGCCGTAAGCGCGCTCCCCATCACCTTACGATCCTCGCTTCCGACTTCGGTGAACGTTCGTCCGTTCTCTTCGTGGGACAGCGTGAATCCGAACGAGGCGGTTGCGCCCACGGGTTGGTAGAGGCGAACCACGAGGTGTACGGCCAGCGTGTCGCCGGGGGTCACGTCACCGAGGAACACGCGTCCGTCCGCGCTCACTACGGGCTCTGAACGGAGAATCTCCGTCCCGGGCGGCAGGTGCCATTGGAGTCGCACGTTGTGAGCTTCCTTCATAGTCCCGATCCGTGCGATGAGCGGGACGGCGGTACCGGAAGTGAGCGGAGGCGCCGTGAGGCTCAGCGTAAGGGCCGGCGGCTGCGATGGACGCAGTAAAACGGACGTCACGAGCGCCGCAAGGAGCACACAGACGCCGACGAGCGCCGCGTCGAAAAGAAAAACTGTGCGCGGATACCGGTGCGTGTCCTGATACCGCATATGGAAAATTCTCCGGACGTAGGAACTCAATGCTCGCGCGGGTCCAAACGCAACCTGCGTGGAATACGACGCAAATCCGGCACGTCGACGATTCGTAAAACGCTGTATGGACGACATATGTTATGGAGTGACCGGGACGCCGGACGCGAGGAGCTCTAGGGTGCCGTTCCCGTCGATGTCGGATAACGTGACCATGACGCCCACGGCGCTCGGTTTCGGACTGATCGTGAATTCGCGCGTGAGCTGGCCGCTTCCGT
>DATMXG010000058.1:0-2304 GCA_035561755.1 Methylomirabilis sp. (SeqCode) | reverse complement strand
GAAGAACTCGTCCGTCTCATTGCGCACGGAACGCTGCATTTGGCCGGGATGGATCATGCCACGGAGAAAGAAGAGCGGCGGATGTTCCGGCTTCAGGAAGCGATAGTCGAGAAGGTCGCTGGATGACGTTATGCCGCACTTCACTCACGGTCTTGCCCAGAGTTTTCGCGCCGCCTGGCGCGGGCTGCTGTTGGCCTTTAAGAGCGAACGGACGTTCCGTGTGATGATTGCGCTCGGACTCATGGTCATTGCCACCGTGAGCACCATGCCGCTCGCCGTGTTCGAACGACTTCTCCTCCTGCTTTTAACAGGGTTCGTACTTGTGCTAGAGTTGCTGAACTCGATGGTGGAACGGCTGGCCGACCTGCTCAAACCGCGTTTGTCCGCGTACGTGGGCGAAGTGAAAGACCTCATGGCCGCGGCCGTCCTCATGGCATCGTTCTTCGCTGTTCTCATCGCTTGCTTCATCCTCTTCCCGCATCTGGTGACATTAGTAGGACAGCTATGAAGACCTATGGAATACGATTTGGATTACCAACTACGAATAAGCGTACGAACGTACGAAAGTACGAATAGACTGTATCGGGGGTTTGCACTTTCGTACGCATATTCGTAGTTGGTAATCCAAATGGCACAAAAACTCATCATCGGACTTGACCTCGGCTCATCGCGCATTCGAATTGCGATGGGTCAGGTTGCTCCTGTCCAGGAACGCGGGTTAGGTCTGTCCGTGGTGGGAGCGGTTGAGATGCCGTCACACGGGATTTCGAAAGGGATCGTGTCTGCGCTCGAAGACGCCGTGGCCGCACTTTCCGGCGCGCTCGAAGCGGGCGAACGGCAGATTGGCGTGCCGATCGAGGAGGCGATCGTGGGAATCGGCGGGGCGCACGTTACGGTGATGGACGCGAAGGGCGTAGTGGGTGTGTCCCGCGCAGATGGTGAAATCAGGCCGGAAGACGTGGAACGCGTACTCGAGGCGGCCAAAGGAGCGGCGAACCCCGCGAACCACGAAATCTTGCACGTTCTTTCCCACGGATTCACGGTGGATGGACAGACGGGAATCAAGGATCCGATCGGCATGCACGGCATCCGCCTTGAAACGAATGCGCACCTCGTGCTCGGGCAGGCTGGGAACGTGCGGAACATCACGAAGACCGTATTCCGCACCGGCCTCGACATCACGGAGCTCGTATTCGGACCGCTCGCGGCCGGGGAGGTCGTCACCACAACACGCGAGCGTGAGCTCGGCGTATGCGTGGCGAACATCGGCGCATCCACCACATCACTCGCTATATTCGAGGAGGGGGAGCTTCTCCACGCCGTGGTCCTTCCCATTGGCGCTGAGCACATCACGTCCGATATCGCCATCGGGCTCCGTACGTCGCTTACGGTGGCCGAATCCATCAAGTTGCAGCATGGCAATGCGATCCCCGATGCGATCGGGAAGCGTGAAGAGATCGATCTTGCCGAGTACGGGGCGGAACAGAGTGAACTCGTGCCGTTGCGTTACATCGCTGAAATCGTGGAAGCGCGAAGCGAGGAAATATTTGAGAAGGTGGAAGAGGAACTCCGAAAAATCGACCGGAGCGGACTCCTGCCCGCCGGCGTGATGCTCACGGGCGGCGGGTCGAAGCTGCCAGGACTCGTGGACGTGGCGAAGCGTACGCTGCGCCTTCCCGCGTCTGTTGCGGCTGCTACGCACCTGGCAACACCAATGCCTGAGTATGTGCATGACCCGTCTTTCTCTACAGCCGTCGGTCTCGTGCAGTGGGGGTTTGAGGAAATGCGTCGAGGATCGGAGCGAGGTGGGAAGGGCCCGAGGATTCCCGGTGGTGCGAATCTTGGAAAATTTGGCGGCGTGCTGAAGAAGGTTTTTAAGTCATTCATTCCGTAGATGAGCCCTTCGGTTGAAAAATTTGTCGCCCCCCACGGGGTGATTTTTATTGTACGGCGCTGAGGGATCATTTCCGAAAGTCAGGAAGTCGGGGGCGAGCGAAAGCTTGTGTCGGTCTTGTGTGCCATCGTAACGCTACGATGACGCAAACGCTCAACATCGCCTTTGACTCCACCTCCGACAACCCGACGTCCCGAAATGAACCCCGAGCCCTGCCCCGACTACCAGACTTTCTGAAATGATCCCCGAGCCGCGCCCATTCGTACTCGCAGTCTTTTCCAATCCAAGAATGAGCCCCAAATAAGCTCAGGCCGCCCGAAGGACTTTGAATAAAGAGTACTTGGCTTCCTGCATCAGTATAGCTGCTTCGGTATCGCTCCGGAGGGTTGCGATTTGATCCAGCGTCTCCA
>DATMXG010000057.1:0-6718 GCA_035561755.1 Methylomirabilis sp. (SeqCode) | reverse complement strand
GGACGGAGTTTGACAAGATACCCACAAGAGAGATCAGGCGTGTCCAAAGACAGCTGAATGATCGTCCAAGAGCTGCGCTCGACTTCTACAAACCTGATGAGGTTTTTAACAAACTCGTTGCGTTAAATTCTTGAAACCAAGAACAAAATAGTAACAGATACTTTTTTTGAAACGATAGAGTTTCTGCTGTCAAAGGATGTGTCCATTATAGCCGAGGCTGCTTTTCAGCATGAAATATGGGATATATTAATCAGAAAAGTAGCCTTGTTCAGCAACATATCAATTATTATATGTGAGATTGAGCCTGCTGTAGCGGCAAAAAGACATTTACAAAGAGGTCTCAACGATGCTTCGCGAGAATTTTTTCATGGAGATAACAGAGTCACGCATTTTAAAAAAACCGGAGAACTGCTGAAGCCAGGCGAGTATCAGCCGCCAAATTTTAAATTTCCCACAATAACCGTATCAACAAAAGATAGGTATTCGCCTTCTTTAAAATCGATTAAAGAGAAGTTATTCTCATAGCGGGCAGCTCCTACAACATCGTACAACAGCGCATATCCAACATTAAAACGATTGTATATGCGCAAACGTTATGACGCCATCGCTTCGCTGGCGTCATAACGGCGGCGCCTGTCGTCGCTGTTCTGCTCGTCGCTCCGCGACAGCGCATAACAGCGCCTATGCGAAATGCCGGTCCCCCGCCTCCGGCGGGATCCGGCGCAATTACGATTCGTATAAGGCCGTGGATTACACCCTATTGACATATATCTAAAGTATATCTATAGTATATATGTCGTAACTCTTTAATATTAAGAAATATGACCACACAAGTAATTTTCAAAATCGATAAAAAGCTCAAGGAAAAAGCAATGGCAAAAGCCCAGCACGAGGGCATTGCTTTTGCTTCTGTTTTGAAGCTCGCCACCAAAGCTTTTATTAATGGGGATTTAACTTTAGAATTGGTTGGTAGCGAAAAATTTAACACAAAGACTGCCCGAGAAGTAAAAGGTGCATTAAAGGATATTTATCAAGGTAAAAGTCTTTCCCCGGGCTTTACCTCCGCCAAGGACGCAATCAAATTCCTGAAAACATAGGGTATGGAGGTAAAATTCCATACAACTTTTAAGAAAAAACTGAAAAAGATCCCATCGAAACTACAAGAACGTTTTTACGACCGGTTGGAGTTACTTATGCAAGATAAATTTGCCAGGGTGCTCAATAATCATTCAGTCGATAAAGCATACCAAAACTGCCGAAGTATCAACCTCAGTGGTGATTACCGAGCCATTTTTGAAGATCATGGAGAGACAATTATTTTCATTAACATTGGCACGCATTCTTCATTGTATTAAACCGACATTTTTGTCGGGCAATTCACCCTCCTGCCCCCCCTTGCTCGCCAAAAAGTGGAATTACATTCGCCCGATTAAAAACGGTAAAAATCTGTCGCAACAGCCGGCGGGGTGAAAATTTACTCTGCGCCCTTTGGGGCTTGCCCCGCTGCGCTCTCCTCCCTTCGGTCGTCGGGGGTCATCGCTGTTCTGCCCGTCGCGTCCACCTTCGCCAAAGCTTCAGTGGACAAATCACGACAGCGCATCACAGCGCCTATGTAACGCGTGCAATACCACGCGCTGATTGGGCAGCGACAACGGTGTCGTTTCATTCAATGTAATTGGTGATTTCACATCGATAGATCCGTATCTATGAACGCGTGCTCGGTTTGCGCACCAAGCTTACGGTACGTTAAGGTATCTGCCATGAAACAGAATATCCAGCCACTCACGCGGTGTGGAGACGGGGACATCACGCCATATGTTTTTCTGTGCGGTGATCCGGCACGAATTCCGAAATTGACCGCCTCCTGGGAGGATGCCCAGGAAGTCTGCCGTATTCGCGAATACGTCATCGTGAAGGGAATGTTGGAGGGTATCCCTCTTACGGCAGCCTCCACGGGAATAGGCGGCCCGTCGACTGCGATTCTCATCGAGGAGCTGGCGAAATTGAGAGCGAGGGTATTCCTGCGCGTGGGTAACAGCGGCGCGATTGCCGATTCCGTTTTGATCGGCGAATACGTGATCACCACCGGCGCGGTGCGAGACGATGGGACTTCCAAAAGTTACGTAATCCCGGAATATCCGGCAGTCGCGCACTATGAGGTTGTGAACGCGCTGGTGATGGCCGCGCAGGAGTCGGATGTGCAATTCCATACAGGCATCACATGGTCACTGGACGGGTTTTACGCCCGCAACAAGGTATTAACGCCTCACGCACAGATCGGTTCCATGTCGTATCAGGGATACGACCAAAGCTGGATGAATCCGATGTTGGCAGATATGAAGCGTGCGGGAGTCAAGAATTGCGAGATGGAGTCTGGGACGATTCTCACGCTGTCGAACCTGTTTGGGCTGAAGGCGGGCTGTATCTGCACCGTGTCGGACCGTACGCCGTGGCCCGGCCCTTCCGCAGAGTCGTTGGACCTGGATCGCAACATGGCCGGATGCATCGACATCGCGACGAAAGCCATGCTGCGTCTGGCGCGCGCTGGGGCATAGCCCGCAATCCATGCGTATCGAAATGCCTACGAATCCCCTCTACGAAGAACGGCGAAGATCCACCGCCATCGTCATTATTCTCGCGGCGGTGACCACAATCCTCGCCTTCGCGTCCATCGCAGTGTTCCGCTTCGGTACGAATGAGGATCGCGCGATAGCCTGGGAACTCGGACTGCTCACCGCTCTGTTGGCCGTTCTGGCATTCTGGTTTCGCCACATCGACATTCGGCTTACAGACGAGGGAGTTCGCGTTTCGTATGGACCATTTTCACGTTCACTGGACTGGAAAGATGTCGTCACATCCGAGCACGCGCATATCCCCTGGTATTGGGGTTATGGCATCCGCCTTGCTCTGTACATGGGGCGTTGGATATTCGTATTCAACGTCTTAAGCGGTCCGGGTGTCGTTTTTCTCACCAAGAATAATAAGCCGCGCGGCTTGTACGTATCTACGCTCCATCCGGATCAGATCGTAGCGATCGCGCAAGCAAAGAACGCAGATAACACAACCTCCGCAACCCTTACGACTCGTCCGTCAGCTCCTCCTTCTTTTCCTTGATAAAACTCAACCAGTCTTCAAGCACGTTCAGGAACAGCTTGAACGGCGCTTCGAAAAGGAAGTCGAACAGGAACACGAAGATATTGAGGCGTGAGATGGAGACGCTGAGCCACTGGCCTGCGCGGAGGATCGGAAGGAAGAAGAAATCCGCCACGGTGGTGATCATGCGTTCTTTCGACTGCACCACGATGATCTCGCGCGCGGACTGACGGAGACGGTAGCCGAAGAAGCTCACAAGACACAGGAAGAAAAAGAAGATGACGGTGGCGATCCAGGTGAAGTCGATGAGCCACAGCCCGAATCCCACGAGACCGAACGTGATGAAAAACGTGAACGCATACACGAGCCGCATGAAGAAGAGCGTGAAGCCGCGGCGGCTCCTGGGAATGCGGAGCTCAAGCGCAGGAATGCCCGCGGACCCCATCACGTCGTCTACCACCTGGAGAATTTTGCGACGGTTGTCCGCGCCTGGCTTCCGGATGAGGATGCCCACGAAGAACATGAGGATCGGCGGGAACGACAGGTTGATGCCGAGTGCAAGCCATGAGATCTCGCGGTACCAGTACCACTCGATCGGGAGCTCGAGCACGAGCGCGAAGATCATCTTCGTAACGAGCAGGTAGATCATCGCGCGAACGGTCCCTCGGCGCAGCTTCGCGCGGACTTCCCGTTCGCGGCGGGCGGTGACATGTTCCACGGCCGCATGCACGTCTTCGCGGCTCTGCAGCATGGACGCGCGCTCCTGTTCCTCGGACGCCGCTTCAACGAGCAGGGAAAACGAAACCGCCCACGGCCGAACCGCGCGCAGAAACCGCTGCGAGAGCGGATGGCGCAGACGGCCGGAAATCTTCTGCTGAACCGTCAATAGCCGTTCGGCAACGGGTCGGGGCGAGTCCAGCCACTCGTCCGGCCGATTCCATTCGGGGAGATACGCGCGCAGAAGCTTATACCCCACGGTGTCTTCATCCGCCTTCACGAGCGACCGGTAGCATGCCACGTAGATCTGCAGCCGGCGTTCCGTCTCATCGAGCTCTGCACCGCGAACCTGAATCTTGTCTGCAAGCTGTTCATAGAGAAACGTGACGAGCGTTTTCTCCCGCGTGGCGTCTACGAGCGTCTCCTCGAGTTCGGCGGCGATTACGCCGAGCACCCACTTCATGTGGCGTTCGCCGCCAACTCTGGCACGGGCAATCGCCTGAAGCTTGCGCACTCGGAGCGCCGCATCGTCGATAAGCGTGTCGGGCAGCGCGGCGTTCGGCAGGTACCGCGCGGCGATGAGCTCGCGCACCAGGTTGTTCGCAATCACGTGCGGGTCGGTTTCGAGCAGGATCTGCCGCTTCAGGATGCGCAATATCGCTCCTTTGCGGAGCAGGTGGTCTTCTTTGTACTCTACGGCCGTGCGAATGCGTTCGTACAAAACAGAAAACCGGCTCACAGCCGCATGGACCGTGATGCGCGCGCCTTCCGGCGGTAATTCAACCTTCGGCGGCGTAAGAGCGCGGACCAGCTGCTGGACTTTTCCGCGGTCGTACGACGACGTTTTGGCGCCTTCACCCGGCTTTCCATCCCCTTTCAGGGCTTCGAGAGGCATAGGGAAACAGAGGCTAGCCTATCAAATTCGCTCCGTTTCTCCTAGGCCGAGCGCTTGACGAGGCCGAATCTCCTGTCTAGGCTCAATGAAACGCCCGCCGTTCTATGAATGTCGTGACCGTCGTCATCCTCGTAGTGATTGCTCTGTTATGCGTGGGCATGTTCGTGGTGGGCACGAAACTGTTTGAATACGACAAGGGATTCACCTGGTTCGCATACGGGATGCTCGCCCTTCTCGCAGCGTTCGCCGTGTACCTCGCGTTTGCGGTACCAAGCGTTGCGAAGCTGTCGGGCGTCGACCGCGCGCCGGTGGTAACGCAGGAAGCGACGAACTTACTGAATGACTAATGACGAATGCAAAATGACTAATTACGGATTCCATCTTGAGAGATTCGGCATTCGTCATTAGGCATTAGTCATTCGCCCCCTATTTCTTCGTTTTTTTCTTTTCCTTCACCTTCCTCTCCGACCCTCCCGGATTCATATCGATTTCACGCACGTACACATCGAATGCTTCGTGATAGCGACGGTGAACGCGGTCGTCGAGTACGTTCGCGGGCGTCTGCGCCGCCGCTTCTCCCAGTTCTTGCACTACGTCCTGCCGCGCGCGGTACCACGCCCATTCATCCGTGTACGCGTACCACGCATGGTGCCACAGTTCCTGGTCCATCCTGTCTTCGAGCGATTTGATCTGCTCCTCCGTGGCGTTCAAAAGTTGATCTATGCGTTCGAGCAGCAGCCGCCGGTCCACGGGTTCAAGCCCTTCCTCGCTCCGAAGGTCGTCTTCCACCATCGTACGCATGCACAACGCCTCCTGGATCTCCAGGAGTTCCTGACGCGTGAGCATGAGCGAGGCGAACTCTGTCAACATATTCAGACTTGGTACCTGATGGATTACCAATTACGTTCCTCGTCGCTTCGCTCCTCGGAATGACAAGGGCTCATAGAAAGATTGTCATTCCGAGCGAAGTGAGGAACGTAATTGGTAATCCATATTCGTAAACGCCAGCTTAAGACTCAACGTCCCGCACGTCAATCGGCGAACAACCTCCCCTTCCCGAGCAGGCCCATGTTGTGACGGTAGTCCACCGGCACGTCGATTACGACCGGTCCTTTCACCTTGAAGGCTCGGGACAGTGTCGAAGCGATCTCAGCCGGTTTGGTGACGCGCAACCCCGTGGCGCCGAAGCTCTCCGCGAGCTTCACGATATCCGGATTTCCGAATTTCGTGCCGTGCGCGCGTCCGTACGCCGCCATCTGTTGAATCTCAACGAGGTTGTACGTGCCGTCGCGCCACACGAGGTGGACGATGGGCAATTTCCGGCGGACGGCCGTCTCGAGCTCCATCGCGCTCATGAGGAACGACCCGTCGCCGGAGCATGAAACAATCCTGCGCTTCCGGTCGACCAGCCGCGCGGCCATCGCCCACGGGAGCGACACGCCCATGGTTTGGAATCCCATGCTGAACAGGAGCGATCGCGGCTGGAACGAATAAAACTCGCGCGCGAGCCAGATCTGGTGCGCGCCCACGTCGGAAATGAGCAAATCGTCGTCCTTGAGCGCACTGCGCAGTTCGACAACCACGCGTGCGGGATGGATACCTCCTTTGTTCTTATAAAACGCCAGATCGTGTTCGCGCGTGATCGACGCTTTCGCCTTCCGCTCGTCCTGCGTGAGCGTCCACCGTTTTTCCCCGACTGCCTCCTGCAAGCGCTCGATGGAACGGCCGATCTCGCCCACGAGCTCCGCGGCAGGGCGATAGACGGCATCCACTTCGGACGGCAGCCGATCCACGTGGATCACCGTCGCGCCCGTGAGCCACATGGACGGGGCGTATTCGATGAGATCGTACCCGATCGTCACCACCACGTCCGCCTCGCGCAGCGCAACGTCTCCGGGTTCTTCCGCAGACAGCCCCACGCGCCCAAGGAACTGGTCCAAAAGCTTCCTGCCTACCACGCCCGCCGCTTCGTACGTGCCCACGGCCGGGATGCCGGTCGCGGAGAGGAACGCG
>DATMXG010000056.1:0-11305 GCA_035561755.1 Methylomirabilis sp. (SeqCode) | reverse complement strand
GGCGACAGGGCGTTCGCGATGTACTCGGCCGTATCCTCCGACCACAGCACCACGTCCACCTTCTCGCCGCCAAGTTCGCGGATCACGGCCTGGATGCGCGTGCCGCGTTGTCCGATGCAGGAACCGATGGGGTCGATCGCGTCGTCGTTCGTGGTGACCGCGACCTTCGTGCGCGAACCCGCCTCTCGCGCAATCGCCTTGATCTGTACGATGCCGTTCGCCACTTCCGGAATCTCCTGTGCGAAGAGTGCGGCCACGAGCTCGGTGCTCGAACGGGACAATCGGATCTCGGGGCCTTTTGGCGTCATCATCACCTCACGAAGCAAGGCCTTCAGGCGCGTGCCCGGGTAGTAACGCTCCGTCTCGATCTGATCCTCCGGCAGGAGGATGCCCGTGGCGCGTCCGAGGTCGATGAGCACGATGCGACCTTCGCGTCGTTGGACGGTGACGTTCATGAGTTCACCCTCGCGGCCCTTGAAGTCGCTGAAGATGACGTTCCGTTCCGCTTCGCGGAGCTTCTGCATGATCACCTGCTTGGCGGTCTGTGCGGCCATGCGGCCGAACGCGGCCGGGATCGAAAGCTCTACGCGGATCTCCTCCCCCACCTGCGAGTCCGGTTTGATGTCGCGCGCATCGCGCATCATGATCATCGTTTTGGGGTTGAACTTGAACTCCTCCTCTTCCGTGGCAGCAACCCCGCCCTCCGCACCCGGTACCGGAACCGGCTTGAGAGCCGGTGCGGGCATCGGGCGGATCATCTCCTGCCGCTTCGCGATACTCGACTCGTCGAACTTCTTAAAGTAATCCTCCGGGAGCTCCATGTCTTCAACCACGGTCTTCACGTCGAACACGCGAATGCCGCCCGTAGCTCCGTCGTACTTCTCTGGATCAAACTCCACCTTGATATTCTGGTTCTTGTTGCCGAAGTCCTTGCGGTACGCGGCTGCAAGCGCCGACTCGATCGTCTCGAGCACGGACTCGTACGGAATGTTCTTCTCGTCGCAGATCTGTTTGATGGCTTGAGAGATGGGGCTGGCCATAGGGATAGAGACTAGAGACTAGAGACTAGGAATGATATCAGATGTTGCCTAATAAAGAGACCCGTTCTATCGAGAACGAGTCAGCGTCAATAGATTATTCTCAATGAGGGCGTGCGTCAAGGGGCGTACGGAATGTCAAACCGAAGTAGAAATGTCCTAGTTCTGCCGAAGTAGAAATGTCCTAGTTGGACTTAGAAAATGTGAGGCGGCCGGTGCCAGCGTGGTCGTAGACTCGCGACAATTGCGTAGCGCTTGGCGTGGGTGGAACAGGAGCCGTCGTGATGATCCAGGGCTGCCTCATGGCCTTCGCCCGGTCCGGCAGGATGACATAGTTCAAGTCCTTGCCACGGAGACGAACATGGATCGATCCATCAAGCCACTCCTCGACCGTGACCACGTCCTTCCGACACACCGTGATCGGCTGAACTTTTGCCATCTGGTACCAGAGATTCTTGAATGAGAAGGTGTAGTCGTTTTGGATGGTGCGTGGTTCCTGCCGAGAGAACGTGATGGGAAGCAGGGCTCGTTCCAGGGCCGTGAGGTTTCGATGCAGATCGGCGTCGGATGCCGGAACCACTGAGAACTTCGCATTGAACGCTGGAATGAATGTTTTCTCGAGGAATCGGTTGGCGGTTTCGATGGAATCGATCCCAGCCAAGCGTAGTTCCTTCACGAGCCGGTCCTGGAGGGTGTCGAACAGGCGCTCGACGCGACCCTTCGCCTGCGGACTGTTTGCGAAGATCGCCTCGATGCCGAGCGCCGAGAGCACACGGCCGAACTGCGTTTTCAGATCGGGGTTTTCTTTCGCGATGGCGCCGTTCATTTTGTAGGTCGAGAACTTGTCGAGGTAGATGGACCTGGGTTTTCCGTGGGTTTCTAGATACTGCTTCCAAAAGGTGAAGACCGGGACAACCCCCTCATGCGCCTCGAACGCGGCCTGCGTGATCTTGCCAGTCGCATCGTCTATCGCCACGAGGAGGCACGCTTCCTTCACGCCACCACGGCCCTCGAACCAATCGTGGTACGAACCGTCGAACTGGAGCATCTCGCCCAGGGCATCTCGCCTCTGCCGCCAGGAGCGGTGTTCGCTCTTGGTCCTTCCTTGCCGTGGCTTCCAGAGAGCTGCCGAAAGCATGATGCTGCGGATCGTTTCGGGATCGCGCTTTATGCCGTGAATCTCCCGGAGCTTCTCTGCCGCGAACGTGGGGCCGAAGTCCGCGTACTTCGACTTCACGAGCGCGACGATCCGTTCCCGTTCCTTTTCAGGGATGCGGTGATTGGAGGAGGTGCCGGTCAAGGCATGAACCAGGGCTTTCGCGCCACGCTCACGCACGCCAGCCTTAATACGTCGCACGTGCCGGATCGAGAGACCGAGGAGTCTCGCCGCGTCTGAACCGTTCACTTCTTGTCGAAGGAGCCTTCGAATGATGTCGTACCGATCCAAGTTTCGTTTTGACATACGGAGAGAAATGTCTTGAGCCATATGCGAAGTCGGCGGGTTTAAGCCGAGGTCGCATTCTAGCGGACTAGGACATTTCTACTTCAGGCGGGTAGGACATTCTCACGTCGGTGGGACAGGGGCGTACGGATGACGGACGAATGGTTACAGATTGCAAATGGCTCATGCGAATATACAAATCACGAATGCCTCTTTAGCAAATTCGTAAATGTACATATTCGCATGAGCCATTTGCAATCTGTAACCATTCGTCTCCCCCTCAAACGAAAAAGCCCCAGTTTTTCAACCAAGGCTCTCTCGTAGACAAGGCGTCTTAGTAGCGCGGTCCGCGCGGGGCGCGCTCTTCCATGGGGCGCGCGAGGTTGACCTTCATCGGACGGCCGCCCATATCGGCGCCTTCGAGCGAGGAGATCGCCTTTTCCGCCTGGGCTTCGTCCTCCATTTCAACGAAGGCGAACCCGCGGGGGCGGTTCGTCTCGCGGTCCATCGGGATGAACACGCTCGTGACGTTGCCCGCCTGGGAAAAGGCCTGTCGGAGCTCGTCTTCCGTCACACGGTAAGGGAGGTTTCCGACAAACAGCTTTGCTGGCATGCGTTTGTGGTATCGACCCCGTTTCACGGGGGCCGAATCAGTGAGTAAGTGCCCCGCCTGCACGCAGGAGGGACGGATACCGTTTGCGCATGACCCTTTCCTCGACCCGCCCCGTCACACGGGGCTCACGGACGGACCTTCGCACGTTTTATCCGGCTGGCAATATAGCACCTGCCGGGTGCGGTGTACAGACCCCCCGGCGTACGAATGGGCTGCGCGGTCTGCGGTCTGCGCAGACTGTAGACTGCAGCCCGCGCAGCGTCTCCGGGCCGAGGTGCTCATCTTGACCGAAGCGCGAAAATGCGCTAGCCTCCCTTAATGTACCTTCCCATACCCGTGGGGAATTTCCACTCTCGAAAGGAGAACCACTCATGGCGACGATTCTCGAATCCCTCATCGGCCGTCTGCGCGGCCACACACGCCCCTGTCCGGACTCACCTGCAGCCGCGACGACCGCGGAATCGCGCGGAGAAACCAGCGACGAATCCGCGCTGACTCCCCTCCCGCTCTGCGCCTGGTGCGAACGACCCGTGATGCCCGGAGACCACTACGTGGATCCAACGGATGGTGCGGCGGTGCACAAGGCCTGCCGCCACGCCGAGATCGACGAGAAGATCTGGCTCTGCACGCGCCGCGCCATGATAAACGAGCTCCGGCCCGCCTACCTGGCACTCGGCCGCTCGAAGGAGGCTCAGAACCTCGTATTCCGCCTCTACCCTACGACAGGCGTGTCACTCGAAGACGCCTTCGGCGTGCTCCGCGAGCTCGAACGCTGTGTCCGCGCACTCGCGGTCCACGACTTCCGAACGTCCGCGGATGCCCTTGCGGCGATCCGCGCGGCACGGCGCGGGCTCCAATCGTACCTGCCCGCGTGACATCTCAAATGCCCCGTTCCGCATTCCTGCGGGACGGGGCATCGCTGTATCTTGCTTGTCTGTGAGCGAAGACCTTCTTTACAAGTCATTCCGACCGAGGACGTTCGCTCGGTCGCCAGGTGACATCGTTCATGTACAGGACGCGCGAGCGGCGACCTTGACTGGAAGCGCAATGCTCTGACCGCGACGCGAGCTACGCCGCCTTCTTGAATCTCTCAATCCGTTCTTCCTTTTCGAGTTCGCGAATTTTCTTTACCGTGCGCGCGATCTCATCGGCGAGTTTCATTTTCTGTTCCGACAGCCTCGTAATCTGCCCCGTGACCGCGTCGAGCATCTGCGGAAGTCGTTTCTTTCGGATCTCTTCCCGGTCTCCCGCTTCCTGTATCTCCGTGCCGAGGAGCGGAATGCCGAGCGCATTGAAATCCTCGATACTCATGGCGTCACGTTCGAGTTTTTGCAACGCCTGCCGGTGCTTGAAACCGGGTTCCATCATTTTGCTGATCGTTTCGATAATCGTGAGCTGAATCTCCTCGAGACGTTGAAGCTTTTTGCCAAGCGCATGATTCTCGAGCGCCATGTCCTTATAGTCCTTCCGCAGGCTTTCCGTATCATGCACGAGCTCCGCCGCCTCCACTTCCTCGGACGGTTCCTCCGTGATGTCCTCGAGGTCCTCCTCGCCCAGCTCCGTCACTCCTTCGGAATAAAACGGATTGTCCACCATAACCTCCGCCCCCTCATGGAAGGCTTCGCGCGCCTGTTCCTCACTTACCCCCCTCTCCATCGCATCGAGGTAATCGATGAACCGCTTAGCCTCGGCGTTCAGCTCCGCCTCGCGCGACTCGAACCCCGTGCGCCCCGCGCCGGCAATATCCTTGAGTTCTTCGTTGATGCGACGGAGCCGCGCGGCCACGCCGCGGTAGGCTTCGGTCTTCGTGACGAGTTGTTCGTCGGTACGCAAGCCCACGACCTCGCCCTTCTCGTTCTTCACGATAGCGCTCACGGGTTCACGTTCCTTCCGGGAAGGTGGCGGCGGCGGCAGTTCCCTTTTCGAGGGAGGCAGGGGTCGCGCAGGGGTTGGTTCGAATCGTGGCATATAACTTATAGAATAACTGAAAATGTCCAATTGACCTAATCAATGACCAACGGCCAGTCTCGCGTTATTCCATCGCTTCACGGAGCTTGGCGTCTTTCTTTGTTGTTATTTTACGAGTAATCGCATTAAAGATCTAGTTGATTTCCATGGCTTCTTTCCATAATTCCCTTGCGGGATCTTAATGGGTCGGTGCCGCGGAGGCAATCATTCGCAGCCAGTGCATCGTTTCCTTCGCCTCTTTCTTCGCGATCGACATCTTGTGCTTAAAGTCATCGCGCGATTCAGCATTGTCCGCTTCGCGATAGTTCGCGCCGATGCTCGTGGCTGATTTGATCAATTGGGTAAGAATTGGTTTCGTGATGTGGGTCGTTTCGATGCCTTTGACGAAATGAATGACCCGTTCACCAAATTTGGATGTCCGTTCTTCCAAATCATAGCGTTTGGCTCGGGCATGCTTGGAAATTTGAAACTGATTAGGTCAATTAGGTCAATTTTCAACTATTGCGTTTCTCCCGTGAGGAGCTGGATGGATCCCGGAAATACGATCCAAGGACGGTAGCGCTTCTCAACGGAGGAATTCGCCGCTCCTTTCGGGTTGGATACGTCGCATTCGTTCGGACCGACCGACGTGACGAAGTCCGCGTTGCTCCTGATGCGCGAGGCATCGAAGCAGCCGCCGTTCGGATGACGGATCGGAGAACCCGATACATCCACGAGCACGCCGCTCTGGTTCAGCAATCCACGGCACTCGCCCGAGCACCATCCCCAGTTGTCCGTGATGAGCACGCGCGGCGTGAACCGGCAGGTGTTCGATACGGCGTCTTTGCACCCGTTGATGGGTGCCATGTTTGAGACGCACCGGTCGCCGTCCGCGCAATTCGCGGCCGTAGTGCACGTGCGGTTCAGGTCACCCGAGCAGTGGCCCGTCGTTCCGCAGCTCGTAAGGCCCGCCATCGTTCCCGGAAGACACGCGTAGGCGTGGCGGAACTCGAAGTACTGTTCGTCGCAGGCATCCTGGTCGTTGCCGAAGTAGGTGCGCGGGTTGCAGGTGCCGTCTTCGCCTCCGAACTCGCACTGCGCGTCCTTGTAGCACTTCACGCTCGGCCGCGCGGCGCACGTGCCGTACGTCTCGCACGTTCCTGCTCCCGGCGGACAGTCCGCGTCGCTCTCGCAGGTGAGGCCGGGGGCTTCCGTGCATTCTTTCTCCGTTTGGCAGTACGGCTTGCGATTCTTCATGAAGGCGTCCGGGAGCTCGGTGCGGTTGCCGTCGCCCCAATCCACCACCACGCGGCGAAGCGGCATCTGGTCGTGGCTCGCCCAGGCATAGAAGCGCAGCGTGGCCACATGGCCGCCGGCACCGCCATTCACCACGCCCTCGTTCAGGCCGTCCATGCCGATCGTGCCAAGCCCGCTCACGCGGCACTGGCCGCCGGTGCAGGTGCGCATGTCCGGCGCGGCAACTTGCGGCGGCGCAGGGTTGTAGAACTCCACGTAGTTGTAGTCCAAGGAGTTACCGACCGTCTTCGGAGTCGCCGTTTTGCCGCCCGGATTCAGGAACGCCGGCGTGTAGAGCCCGGGCGTGACGTCCGTGGGAAGCGGTTTGCCGTCGTTCACGCTCCCCGCGAGCTTGGCCGTATTGAGATCATACCCGAACAGGCCGCAGTACTCGTCGTTCGGGTCCAGGCAATAGTTGGGCCGCGGCCAGTACCCGGGCGGATGGGTACAGATGTTCGAGTCGAGCTCCGGGTCTTCCTGCTTCTTCGGATGATTCGGGTTCGAGAGATTGGACGCGAAGTCGCCGGGCCAGCAATCGGCATTCTCGGTTCCCTTCGAATAGCCACCTACCAGACCCGATGTAACGGGGTTACACCAGTTTATAGAATCTGCCTGAAGCGTATCGTAGTCCGCCGGTTTCATGCCGGTGGGACGGCATTCCACATCAGTCTGGCATACGGCGCCGGATCGCGCCCCGCCACGGCAGGTACCGGAAGGCCGCGTACTCGTTGTGCCTTCCCGTGCCATGAGCGCCAGCGGTTCGCATGCGCCGTAGTGGATCTGCAATCTGCCCTTTGCGTCATTTTTGCTTAAATACGTAATACCGTTCCCGGCAGGGGTATATGGTTTACTCAAAAACTGAAAGTATCCGTACGGAGCTGCGGAGGCTGGCTGATCAATCCACTCTACGGCATTTCCCACTATGGTGCCGGACGAATTATCGCAACTTTCAGAATCCGTTCCAAAATTGGCACTGCACCAGATCCCATTCCTCTTAAATACCACCATGGGCGAGAAGCCGGGATACAATTTTAGCAGGCTTCGATCATCCCACGCGAACGCAACTTTGTTATAGCCCGTCACATACTCATTATTCGGTACGTACGACTGCGCGTATACCACGCCCCCGTACGAGGAGATAGCGGCGATCGGATGGAAAAAGAACGGAACCCCCCCTCCTCCGGCGTGCTCGAATATCCCTTCCTGCGGGAAGGCGGTCTTGAACGGACAGTCCGTGTCAGAACTGCAATTTTGTTTAAACCCGGCGTGATTCGTTGCGAAATTGTGCGGCCACCCGTAATAGGCGCTCGCGGGTGAGGTGCCACGCTTGAATGATTCCATCCAGTTACCCGCGTTTTTCTGTTCCCCCGTGGACCACACGAACGTGGTGTTTTCAGATCCGGACGGCCAAAAGTTCCTGGCGTAGAAGTGACAGTCGGCATCCAAGTTGCACTCCGCCCATGGATGGCTCTGGCAGGTGCCGATGGCATCGGACGCACTGTTTTTGATACACGCTTCGTTCTGTAACTCCATCGGACACTCAGCGCTGACATCGGCAGGTTTAGTGCAGAAACTCCCGCGGATCGCATTGTCGGCGCTTGCCAGAATCTTGCTTGGGCCGCGCACGCTCGAATCCGAACACCGAAACGCGCCGTTTCTCATCGCCTCGCTCCTCGTGCAGCCGAGATCCTTCTTCGTCTTGTTGCATTCGTCGGGACAGCCGTCGGACTTGGAACCGCTGCAGCGCCAGTACTTCTTGGTAGGCGACTGTTCCCAAGTTACCTTCTCCCCCTGATACACGTTGCACGAGGAATATTGGGGGCGCAGGATCCCGTCGATCTCGTCCAATTCCATCGGGCCCTTGTGGCAGATGTCCGGGTCGATTGAGCAGTCGAGCCCGCGATTCACGCCGCTGAAAGAATTACAAGCCTTCTGCTCGAAAACGTTCGTCCCTGAAATCCCACCTGATACGCACTTCGCCTCAAGCCCGCAATACTTCTGTGCGAGTTTATCCTTCTCGCTGCCATCTTCAACATCATCGAGGTTCGGGCACCACTGACCGAAGTTCGGGCTCTGCTTATTCGTGCAGGCCCAGCTGTCGCGATTCACGCCCCGCACGTAGTACCCGTAGATACGGTAGATGCGCGCGAACACGTTCGAGAGCATCCCCCAGTTGCTCGACGGATACTTTTCTGCGC
Organism: Methylomirabilis sp. (SeqCode); assembly: GCA_035561755.1. Classification (GTDB taxonomy): domain Bacteria; phylum Patescibacteriota; class Patescibacteriia; order 2-12-FULL-60-25; family 2-12-FULL-60-25; genus 2-12-FULL-60-25. The sequence continues at coordinate 2,773 of DATMXG010000056.1, read as the reverse complement.
GGAAGTACGTCTGGCCCGGGAACGTGAACACGGGCGGGTGGATCGGATTCGAGGCAGCCTGCTTCACGCCGTCCATGTAGAGGGGCTCCTTCCCCGCGTCGCGCGTGGCGAGCGAGGCGCCGAACGGCACGTTCGTAGTGCCCCACGTGAACCCGCTCTTCGGGATGGCGAATCCGCTCCGTTCGGAATTCCGGTCCGTGAACGCCGTTGCCTCGTGGCTGTCCTTCGAGATCGTCTCTGCGAGTTCGCGACACACGTCCGCTGTGCCCATGTGCACATACATGTAGATATACCGCGGGCCGGAGTGCGGGCTGCAGGTCGTCACCCAAAACCCGATGAGCTGGAACGGGCCGGCAAGCGCTTCCGGAGTCACCTCTTCCGCGTCTTTGTCATTTTCAGTCGGATCCGAATCTTCGAACACGGCGCGGATGGAGAACCACGAGTGGTCGGAGTTGCACTTGCCGTACACCGGAGACTCCGACAGCGCGTTCATACCGAGCCGCCCCACGTCTGGACTGAACGCTTGGAACCGATCCTCCCCTTCGGCCTTGTAGTCGAGCTGCCATGTTTTCAAGAAACATGTTTCGCCGTTCACTGGATTCTCGCACTTCACCTTCACGGGGATACCGCTCGGCGAGCCGTCTTCCGTCACGATACTCGCATTCTTGCGGTCCAGTTTGTTGCCGCTCTTCGCCATCTCGGCCTTGAAATTCGCCTGCCACTTCTTGTCCTGCGGGTACCAGGAATCGCGGTCGTCGTAGTCCATGCCGCCAACGCTCCCGAAGTCTTCCGAGTACTCGCAGCCGAGCTTGCCATGATCCGTACTGAACGAGAAATTAGCAATTGTATCTTCGAGCGTATTCTCGAAAATAATGTCCTTATCCGTGGAACCGGATATGGCGCGCCCGATATTCCCCTTGCTCTCCGGATCGAGCGTGTCGAGCAACACGGCGTATTCGGCGTAGCTACGGCTTCCCCCCGCGCCGGTGGTTACGAGACGCACGGCCGACAGGTCGGACGATGGCGACTGGTCATCATCCGCCTCCTCACACCATCGACCCATGTCCGTGCCTTCGGAATTGTGCCCGTCGAGCGACCCGCCGCTCCCGTTTCCGTCGCAGTCGTCGCCGAACGGGTTCGGGAAATCGAGGCAACTCTTGTCGGACGCGATGCCGTCCGAGTAGGTGAACGTGGAGATCTGGCCGGCATACGTCCCTTTCTTGTTCGCGCGGAACCCAAAGCCTTCCACGAGCGTCAGTGGCTTGGCCGTGAGCGGACTGACGGTCTCCGTCCTCGGTTTCAACTGGAATGTTTTTGGCTTTTGTACGGGCGAGGCGCAGTAGTAACGGCCGGACGAAATCGGCGGCTTCCACCCTGCCGTAGGCGACCAGTGGTACAGGTCGCCCGGGCCCGCGAGCACCGGGGTGGGGCTCCACACGAGGCACTCGCTCCGCGTTTGGTCGCCGGCCACCACGCGCGCAAGGTCGTACTGGAGGCACTGGCCCGTGACCCCGCGCACGAGCGACACGCCGGAAATGGGCTGACAGGTGCCGCCCTCGCCGCACGCCTGTTCAGGAGGAATGCCCGTGAACTTGTCTTTCGGCACCAGGTCCGAGGCCTTGATCTCGTTCCCCGCGTCATCCTTCAGCGTGCCCTCCGGCGCAGTCGAGCTCTTGATCCCCACGTCGAGCACGCAGGGCAGGCCATCCTTCGCGCCGCCCACGCACATGGCGTTCAGCACATTCGTGGAGAGCGGCCCGTAGAACCGCGACTTACCGCCATACGCCACGCGCTTGTAGGTGCACGCGCAGTCCTCCCCGTACTCGCACAGGTTCACGCTCGCGTACCCGGAAGCGAGCCGTTTGGGTTTGGGCGGGGTCACGGTGTCGTCCCACTCGATCACGAACTCGTTGCCGAACGGCGCATCGCCCTGGGGCGCGGCCTTGCACTGCGTGTTCGGGAAGCTGCGCGAGAGCACCTGATCCAAGATGGGCTGCGTATCCTGCTGGAAGCGCGTCGCGAGGTTCGGCACGTTCAGGTTATCGGCCGTGATGGGCGCGCCGGCGCCGGCGAGCGATGGAGGCTGGCCCTGGTCCATGGAGAGCCAGCACGTGTCGCCCGTGTTGAAGGTCCCGCTTCCGTTCGTATCTTCGAGGATCCCATACGACCCGTTCTGCACGAACACGCACGCGCGGTCTTTCAATCCTGTCGCGCCGGACAAGGCGTCCTTTTCGTCCTGGGTTGGCTTACGCGCCGTACCCACATTGGTATTCGTTTCGTCGTGGACGTACGGAACGGGCACAGCCAGGCGGTAGTCCTTCTTGTACCTGCTCTTCACCCGCGGGTCTGAGGAGATGATGGATCCGATAGGCACAAGTTCGGCGTCGAGAAGCTGGAACTGATCCGGAATCGTGATACCGCCGTAGTCAGGCTTCCCGAACCCCGTAGGCCGCGTGGCGTACGTGGCAGCGTTCAACACCACGTTCTTTCTGAGCATTTCCCCGGACAGAGGATCGCGAGCCACGTAGTTCGAACAGTACGGAATGCCGGCGCCTTCCGGCTCACCCGCCTTATTGCAGAGCTGCAAGTCCGTGCAGATACTCTTGTACTTCCCTTCCTGCGGGTCGTAGACCGTCTCGCCACTCGAGCAGGCGAGCCACTGGGAACAGGCGCGGTCCGGCTTCACCTTCACGATGAGGTTCGTGTCATTGCCCACTTTGCACGTCCCTGAGGTTACGGGAGCCCACCCGGGGTATGGCACCCACGCGCAATC
>DATMXG010000055.1:0-3184 GCA_035561755.1 Methylomirabilis sp. (SeqCode) | reverse complement strand
TCGCGTTCGGTCCGGATGGGAAGCTCTACGTGACCACAGGCGACGCGGGACGGGACCGGAACGCGCAGGACAAAACGTCGCTCGCGGGGAAAATCCTTCGGCTGAACGACGACGGGACAGTGCCGGATGACAACCCGTTCGGCACCGCGGTGTGGTCGTACGGACACCGCAACCCGCAGGGTCTTGTATGGGACGACCAGGGACGGCTCTGGGCCACCGAACACGGCCGTTCCGGCATTCTCTCCGGATTCGACGAGTTGAACCTGATCGAAAAGGGCAAGAACTACGGCTGGCCTGCGATTCAAGGCGACGATAAAAAAGAAGGTCTTGTCACGCCCGTGATCAATTCGGGCGCGAACGAAACCTGGGCTCCGTCCGGCGCCGTCTACGTGGACGGCAGCGTCTTCTTCGCGGGCCTGCGCGGTGAAACCCTGTACGAGGCGCGCGTGAACGACACGCCCGTAACATTGAAAAAACATCTCGTCGGACAATACGGTCGTCTACGCGCGGTCGTCCTCGGACCTGACGGCGACCTGTACCTCACCACGAGTAACCTCGACGGGCGGGGTACGCCCGTGACGGACGATGACCGGATCGTCCGAATTAATCCGCGTCTCTTCCGTTAATGATCATCCTCATCATCATCTCATGATGAGAGGCGCCTCCACCAAACGTCATCCCGACCGAATGAGGCCGCATGTCCAAATGCGGCCGAATGAGCGGAGGGACCCCTTTCGGGCCACGAAACTTTTTGCATACGAGTAGCTCCTTCTCTTTCGGGCTTGGAGCAACGTGAGAAGAGTGCCTAATAAGATAGATGCTCCGACTAGAGTAGATCTAAGTGGTTCTTGAGTTTGGTCAATATCCAAAGCCCATTAGATTAGTAGCTTCCAGCTACTAATAAGTTCACAGTTTGAAACCGGTCCCTCCGCTCATTCGACCGGGATGACGTTTGGTGGGTTGTTAGAAATGCACCCTCGGCTTCCTCCGCGGGCCGGACGGCGGACGCGTCCCGCTTTGCGCCGGCCCGCGATCGGTCCAGCGTGCCGGTCGTTGCGGTTGGCCGCGATAGCCGGTCGTTTGTGCGCCACGACCGTGGAACGGGCGTCGTTCTTCACGCTCGGACCAGCGCTCACCACCCATGACAGACCCTGCGCGTTCCGGCGGCAGCTCCGGCAGCGCGGCCTTCGGGATCTGCGTGCGGATCAGACGCTCGATGTCACGCAGGTCTCGCGACTGTTCCGGCGTGGCGAACGACACGGCGCGGCCTTCCATACCCGCGCGGCCCGTACGGCCGATGCGGTGCACATAGTCTTCGGGATTGTCCGGCAAGTCGAAGTTCAACACCATCTCGATTCCCTTCACGTCGATGCCACGCGCGGCGATGTCCGTGGCCACGAGCACGCGATACTTCCCGCTCTTGAACCCTTCGAGTGCTTCGCGGCGCTGCGCAAGCGAGCGGTTCGAGTGGATCTCAGCCGCCGTGTGTCCCATCTGCTTCACGGACCGCGTGATCTTCTTCGCCCCGTGTTTGGTGCGCGAGAACACGAGAACGGTGCCGTGAACCTCGGTCAGGACCTTGTCGAGGAGTCGCGTCTTATCCTGCTTCCGGACCACGTACACTTCCTGTGCCACTTTCTCCGCCGCCGTTCCCGCACGGGCAATTTCGACGCGGACCGGAAGTTTCATGTACGACGTGGCGATGTGGACGATTTCTTGCGGCATGGTTGCCGAGAACAGCATGGTCTGCCGATCCTTGGGAACACTCTGAAGAATCCGCTTGATCTGCGGTTCAAATCCCATATCGAGCATGCGGTCGGCTTCGTCCAACACGAGAACCGTGACGTCGGACAGGTTGATCGTCCGCTGCTCAAGGTGGTCGATTAAGCGACCCGGAGTCGCGATCACGATATGCGGCTTGCGCTTCAACGCCGAAAGCTGCGGCTGCATGGATTGCCCGCCGATCAAGACTGCCGTGCGGAGCCCGATTCCTTTTCCGATCTTCGCGAGCTCCTCCTCCACCTGGAGCGCGAGCTCGCGCGTGGGCAGGATCACGAGGCCCTTCCCCTTCACCTGCGCGAGGCGCTGAATCATGGGGATGCCAAAGGCGATGGTTTTTCCCGTCCCGGTTTGCGCGATACCCATGAGGTCTTTCCCCTCGATGCCAATCGGGATGGACTTCGTCTGGATGGGCGTGGGAGACGTAAAATGTTGCCGATCGAGCGCGTCGAGCAGCCTTGGTGCGATGCCCAATCCGTAAAAGCCGGAGGGCTGTTGTGATGTATTCGTCATGTGAGATGTGACCTGGAGAGGTCTTATCCGCGCCGGACGAGCATGTGCCATACGACGCGGTTGACCCCGCACCAATTCGACGATGTCGAACTGGTGCGGGATTGACCCGATTCCTTCTTGAAGTCACATCCTCGGATGACGCAAAGGCTCGAGTCTGTCCCGCGGAGGCGGGACGGTAGTTAATGAATCGCGATAATACGCTAGAATGGAGCGCCAGTCAATGGAACGGTTACGAGTATAACACGAAAGACGCCGGATTCCTTGATAAAGGGCGCAATACCCTATATCATCCGCCGACCATTCGGGGATCGTCTAATGGTAGGACAGCGGCCTTTGAAGCCGTGAATCATGGTTCGAATCCATGTCCCCGAGCCAAATTAAAACCCGCGAAAGCGGTGTTTTAGTTTGGTGAGGGGACATGGATGAGAAGCCTGCCCTGAGGAGGCCGAGGGCCGACGAAGGGAATCCATGTCCCCGAGCCAAATTAAAACCCGCGAAAGCGGTGTTTTAGTTTGGTGCGGCCAAAAAACAGACCGCTCATCGCGGTCTGTGATCTTTCTACCTATTCCCCGAAAACGTTCCCTTGCACGATCCGCCCAAATTCACCCCGCCCGATGACACAGTGAAAGTGAAGTTGCCCGTGCCTGAAACGGACGCGCCGCTCGTGCCAGACCGCGTGAACTGGTACGACTGTACGAGGTACGCCGAAACCCCGCTCTCGCTGACCCGATAGGTCATCTGCGTCCGGCCGTTCGAATCGATCGCGTAGCTGCCACCCCCTGAAGGCAGGACCACTTTATTGCCGCGGACCGTGATGACGTCTGATACGCCGGGAATCGCTGATGGCGCGTACGGGATGCTGCAGGTCATGTTGAAATGTACGCGGTAGGTG
>DATMXG010000054.1:0-6903 GCA_035561755.1 Methylomirabilis sp. (SeqCode) | reverse complement strand
AAGTCTCTCATCACCAAATCCATGTCATCCAGGAAAAGCTCAACAATCGCCCGAGAAAGGGTCTTGGCTACCAAAGCCCCAATGAACGGCTCCGAGAGCTCAAGGCTTCAGGAGTGGTGCATTGCTAACTTGAATTCATCGACGCCCGTCAGGACGCAGTTTAGGAAGTCAGGAAATCGGGGATGGGAGACGGGGGTCATTTCAGGACGTCAGGAAGTCGGGGGCGGGCTTAGAGCCCATTCAGAGCTGTTGCGTCGCCGAAACGCTCCTTTACTATCACCCGCGAGAGAAACTCGAACTCCATCCCCTTTCCTGACTTCCCGTACTGCGTTCTGACACCACACCAGCGACATGTACGACGCCAAATCCACTGTACTTCAGCGGTGGTGCGCTGCTCACTTGAATTTTCTTGCCCGGGTGTAGCTCTATTTTCCGACGCTCAGGTATAATGGTGCCCGTAGGTTTGCCGGTTCGTATGTTCGTAGGAATGGCGATCAATGAATCGGTCGTATCGCCATGAAGACGACCAACGTACGTGCCTTCCCCATGCAAAAAAAGCTCTCCTCTTATATCCGCCCATTTCTTGAGTACCTCGAGATTGAGAAAGGGCGTTCCAGCCTCACAGTCCGGAACTACGAGTTCTATTTGAATCGCTTCATCACGTGGGCAAAGGATCCGGAGCCGGGCAAGTTTACGAGTGAGGACGTGCGGCAGTACCGTCTGCACCTGAACCGACTCGACGATGGGAGGGGCGGGACGCTTAAGAAGACCACGCAGAACTACCACCTGATCGCACTCCGGTCCTTCCTGAAATATTTGGCGAAGAACGACGTGAATACGCTCGCATCCGAGAAGATCGAGCTTGCCAGGCAGGGATCGCGTGATGTGTCATTCCTGGACGCGTCGGACCTGGCACGTCTCCTTGAAGCTCCGTCCAAGAGCGACGCGCCGAAGATGCTTCAGGCGCGCGACCGCGCCATCCTCGAACTGTTTTTTTCAACCGGGATGCGCGTTTCCGAGCTTGCGGGTTTAAAAAAGGAGCAGGTGAACCTGACCCGTGACGAGTTCACCGTCCGCGGCAAGGGCGACAAAACGCGCGTGGTATTCCTGTCCCATCAGGCGAAGTTCCACATCAAGGAGTACCTCGCCCAGCGCAACGACGAATCGCCGTACCTGTTCGTGCGTCACGATCGCGCGAAGACCCTCCAGAAAGAACCGGCACCGCTCACCCCGCGTTCGATCGAGCGGCTCGTCCACCTCTACTCCGTGGCGGCCGGCATCCCGAAGACCGTCACGCCGCACACGCTCCGCCATTCGTTCGCAACCGACCTTCTCATGAACGGCGCGGACATCCGGTCGGTTCAGGCGATGTTGGGTCATGCGTCCATTACCACAACCCAGATCTACACGCATGTAACGAACCAGCAGCTGAAAGAAGTACACCAGGCATTCCATGCAAGGCAAAGAGAAGAGGATGGCTCATGAAGAGGCGACTCGGTTTCCTGCATGGTTGTTAGGTTGTTACGTTTCTCAATTGAGAAACGTAACAACCTAACAACCTCGCAGGCCAAAACGTCCCTTCCTTCGGGGTCCCGATATCCCATTCAATCACCTATGCGCATTGAGACCACACAACCGAACCGCGACCTTTGTCCTCCGGGCCTCCTCTTCGTCGCCGACCTCCTCGCGCGTATACCGGAACGGAAACGCGACCTATTGGACCACGAGATTGCGAAGCGCGAGCGCGAACGCACGCTCACGCATGAGACGCGGCACCTGCTCTCGTGGCATCCGTTGCATACCACGAAGACCGTGGCGCTCTACGGATTCCACGGGTTCATTCTCGCCTGGGTGATCGGACTCCTCGCGTCTCTCGGCCGGTCGTATGCAGCCCTGCAGACGACGAAGATTAAGATTCCGCTCCCGCTCGTGAATGACATCGTGTTCAACCTCGGCTCGTTCGTGCCGACTTCGACGACGCTCGGCATCGCCTCGCAGCTCCCCGTGTGGTCGTTCCGTACCGCCCTCGTGATCGGCATTGGCATCGCGGTCATCGTGGCGGTTGAGAAAATCGTCTTCGCGGCACTCCAGTGGAAGAAGGTCCGAGCATTGCAGGCGTCGGAGGCTGATCTCCATCAAGAGATTGAGACGCTGAAAGAATGGAAGAGGGAATTGTAGCGTTGACGAGACCGTCGAAGTAAGATAGCGTCGTTCGCTTGTTCTGTGCGGGCGACGTCCCGCCGACGGCGGGATCGCCCGCACAACAAGAACGAGGCCCTTGTAGTTCAATGGATAGAACGCCGGACTTCTAAGCCGGATATGTAGGTTCGATTCCTACCGGGGGCACCACAAAACACCACACGCGAGGCGTGTGGTGTTTTGTGGTTTACGGCCTTTAATATAAAGGGAGATGGCCCAATGAGATGACATCGTTTCTGGGTTCGCCCTCGGTGAACGCCGCGAGCGTGCCGGCATGGATGGCCCGGGCCTGATCGAGAAGCTGTCGCATCGCATCGAGCGTCCCGCCCGTCGAGACGACATCGTCGACGATCGCGACACGGCGGCCCGCGAGTCGCTGAACATCGTCATCGCCCAGATGGAGTTCTTGAACGCGGTCGGTGGTGATGCTTTTTACTCGGACGGAGAGCACGGGGGCTCGCATGTAGGGCTTGTGTTCCTTGCGCGCGACGATGGTCGGCAGCGACGTTACCCGCCCCAGCACGTGCAAGAGCGACTGTGCCTTTCCGTCAGGCATGATGAACATGTCCGTCCCCGTTGGGACGAGCTTCGCCAGCGCGAATCCAAGCGCTTCCGTGAGTTCCCAATCACCGAGCACGTTGAAGAGCGCCACGCGGATGCCGGGAGCCACCTCGCGGACGGGGAGATCGCGCCGGACCGAACCGATTTGAATAGGATGCGTTGTTGTCATACCGGTTTGAAGGCTAGCATGGTTGTGATGTCCTGCTAGGTTGTCAGGTTGATAGGTTCGTCATGGAGAAACCCAACATCCTAGCAGGATGAGAAGAATCTCACTTTCAAACATCACTCGTCCAAGTATGCGTCGTCTCGAACGGCCACGTCTTCCCCACCCGCCCGGGATCCGGTCACGGTCGACGGGCGCATCACCCTCTACGAGCAGCGGGTTTGAACCCGCACCAGTTTGTGACAACGCATCTGGCATTACGAACAGCTCTTACAATTTCAGGTGCGGAAACTGGTGCGGGTTTGACGGCCGGGATGGTCGTGTTACCGTCTCCGTACTATGGAATATCTCCTCCCATTCATCGTCCTCGTCCTCCTCATCTCCATCCGCCAGGTGAACCAGTATGAGCGCGGCGTGAAGTTCACGCTGGGCAAGTTCACGGGCATCAAGAACCCGGGCTGGCGGCTCGTGGTTCCCGTGTTCCAGTTCATGCGCAAGGTAGATATGCGCACGAAGGCCGTGGACGTGCCGGACCAGGAAGCGATCACGAAAGACAACGTGAGCTGCCGCATCAACGCGGTCATCTACTACCGCGTAACCGACGCCTCGAAGGCCATCCTAGAAGTCGAGAACTTCTGGAATGCCGTCTCCCAGCTCGCGCAGACGACCATGCGAAACGTGGTGGGCCAGCTCGTGCTGGACGAGCTCCTGTCCCAGCGCGACCAGGCGTCCTCCCGGATTAAAAACATCATCGAAAAGGACGCGGTGGCCTGGGGCCTCGAGATCCTCAACGTGGAATTGAAAGACATCCAGCTTCCCGACGACATGAAGCGCACGATCGCGAAGCAGGCCGAGGCGGAACGCGAGCGCCGCGCGGTTATCATCAACTCGGAGGGCGAAGTCGCGGCCGCGGAAAACCTCCGCAAGGCTGCGGAGATTCTTGCGTCCTCGTCCGGCGCTCTCCACCTGCGTACGCTGAATTCTATCAACGACATTTCGAGCGATCAGTCGAATACCGTCGTCTTTGCGGTCCCACTCGAGGTGCTGCGGGCGTTTGAACGGTTTGGAGAGAAGAAATAGTCCCGGTCTGAATACAAGAGAAGGCCCGACCGAGCGGTCGGGCCTTTTCGTTCGTTTCACGTTGAGAGGTCGTGGATTCGTTGGTTCGCTGAGAGGCGCGTGCGGGTTCTCATGAATCCGATGGCCCATGCCCAGGCGTCGCACCCGAGCGCGATCAGGATGGGGGCGAACGGAACCGTCATTCTGGGTTCCGCGAGGAAGAGACCAACCCCTCTTGGCAGAACGACAAATGGCATTCGTGGGCTATCGCTTCATGAGTTCTTGAAACCGTTCTCTGACGTTCTCGAGTTTCGGGTTGATGACGAGCTGGCAGTACGCCTTGTCCGGATTCTTTTCGAAGTAGCGATGGTGAGTCGACTCGGCCTCGTAGAATGTTTCGAGCGGAACCAGGTCGGTCACGACCTTCTTTCCGTCCGCATTCAGTTTTGTGATGAACGCCGCGGCCGCTTTCCTCTGGGTCTCGTCCGCGTAAAGAATGATGGATCGGTACTGCGTGCCCACGTCGTTACCCTGACGATTTCGCGTGGTCGGGTCATGCGCGGCGAAGAAGACCGTCAACAGGTCATCGTACGAAATGACGCTCGGATCAAAGTCCACCTTGATCACTTCCGCGTGCCCGGTCTCCCCGGTGCACACGGCTTCATACGACGGCTTCACGGTCTTCCCGCCTGCGTACCCCGGCACGACGCTCTTCACGCCTCGCAGCATGTCGAACACGGCTTCAGTACACCAGAAGCACCCGCCGCCGAACACCGCCGTTCCTGTATTCATGTGTGTCATCATAGACTACCGACTCCGAGCGAGCCACGCCCACTTGTCAGATAGAGAAAAATAAGCTATTCTTCGTGCGCTTTACGGCTCTCATCGAGCCGACCTGTCCGATTTGCGAACGTTGCGGGCAACGCGCAGGCCGCGACCGGAACCACATCCGGTTGCGAGCGAAGCGAATTCATGGTGGCTATGGTGTAACGGCAGCACAGGAGCTTGTGGAGCTCTTAGCATGGGTTCAACTCCCATTAGCCACCCCAACAACATCCGACCTCGTAAGGGGTCGGATGTTGTTTTTGTGTTATCTAAACGGACGCGTTAACATATGCATATTCTATTCTTTTAAAATTATGAAACATCGTCTCATTTTCAGCTTAGCAGCTTTAGCAATTTGTTCATTGCCGATCGCGGCCGGCGCGGCTACCGCTGCTCCCACAATGGCGGAGCGTTTGCAGGGATACATCCTTTTGCAAGTCGAAAGTCATGGCGAAGCCTGGTACGTCCGTTCTAAGGATTTGAAACGGTATTATATGAAAGACGGCGCGGCCGCGTATTCCATCATGCGTTTTTTCAGCCAGGGAATCACGGACGCTGATCTCGCAAAGATTCCTCAAGTGTCGAATACGGCCGAAATGAAAGCGTCGTCTTCCGTTTGCACGAGCAATGCGCTGGCCAATCGGTTGCGAGGCTTGATCCTCCTCCAAGTTCAACAACACGGCGAGGCGTGGTATGTGGATCCGGTGAAATGCCGCGCGATTTACATGAAAGACGGAGCTGTGGCGTATGAAGTCATGCGTTTTCTGGGATTAGGCATCCTCACAAGCGACCTTAAGGAGATCGAGGATGGAGGGGCGGTTGCCGGAAGCAGCTCGAACGCACCATCGTCATCATCATGCCCCACGAACTCTCATCAAGACCCATCGGACGCAAGCAAGTGTCTTTGTGACTCGGGATACCAAACAAATTCAGCCGGCAACGGATGTGCGGTAGCGTCTTCACCGCCGCCACCGTCATGGACATGCCCCACGAACTCTCATCAAGACCCATCGGACGTAAGCAAGTGTCTTTGCGACTCGGGATACCAAACAAACTCAGCCAAGGATGGATGTGCGGTAGCCGAGATATTTGATGTGAAAGTAAACTCTTTAACTTGTAATCGATATAATGTTGAACCATCTCAATCAACAAGGATTCGAGCGAATATGAACGGAACGGCTCAAGGGCCGGTTGGTGCGGAAATTAGAGTGCCTATTCTACTATTCATCGACGATAAAGTTGATTGCGGAGCATGGACATATGGCGGAGCATATGCGAGAGCATATGGGGGACGTTTCATGTATGAAATATGTACTCGGAAAGAAGGACAGCCTGAAACCACGACGTGGTCCGTGGATACGGGCGGCGAAGAAGTTGGCGAGTGGTTAAGCGGGACGAAGCTATCCAAGACTGTTGGTATTTATAAAGATCGTTTTGATTCTGATCCGCTTTATCAAGAAGAAGAAAGCTGGAGCGTTGTGTGCCCATAGTTCCCAATAAATAGGGTAACTGTTCACCTTGGGTAATCAGGAATAAGAGAGCACGGTGGCAGATTCGCTATGGCGGTGCTAATAACCTCGACGATGTGACCCCATGAAAATCCCTCGAATGATCGAGGGATTTTCGTATACGGGTCCATATTGATTGCGTGGTATGATGTGCTCATCACTCTTGTCGTAGGGTACGACGTTACCCTTCACAGAACACTATGGAGAAGCGTAAAGGGCGCGTCGCGCCTGCCGACCGCGTGAAGCGGCGCATGAAGACGGCAGCGGTCGTGGCCGGACTGGCCGTGGTGGCAACGGGCGCGTTTGCCTATTCGTCGGCGCAAGCGGAAGTGCGGGCAGCGAGCTCCGTATCATTGGATACGTTACAGACTGTATTAAACAGAATGGAGTCACGTATAAATGCGTTGGATCAACGATTGAATCCGATAGATCAAAAAGTCAGCAAAATCCTAGGTGTGGATAGTAGTATGGAAGCGAGATTGAATGGAATATTCATGGGGCAGCAAAGCATGGACAGCAAGCTGAACAGAATCCTTTCATTGGAGCAAAGTGCGGATAATAAACTGAATCGGATACTTACGTGGGAGC
>DATMXG010000053.1:0-2532 GCA_035561755.1 Methylomirabilis sp. (SeqCode) | reverse complement strand
CGCCGACAACAACCCATGTGCGCCGGCGCGCGTGTTCCATGGTCTTCAGCGTATTGCGCGCTTCGGCCGGGGACTCACCGTAGATAGCCGTAAGACTCGCCGTGATCGTGTCTGCATGCGACCCAACGGAGTGCCCCGCCTTGCCGGAAACGGAACGAAACGTCGAAGAACCCGACGATTGGTCGGGTGTGCCGCCAGTCTGCGACTGACGGTCTCGTTCTTTACGATCGCGACGGCGTTCTTTGCGGCTCCCCATGGTTGCGTTCCTCGCTTCGTTCGGAATGACAATCTTTCTATGACCCCTTGTCATTCCGAGCAAAGCGAGGAACGCAATCCATATTCGTACCCGTCACTACGGCGTCTGTACGTCATACAGCGCAGCGTACACGCGATCGCGATCCCACGCCTCCGGCAATCCGCCCTCCGGCCGTGACCAATGGAGTGTCCAGCCTTCCGGGAGCTTCACAGACGAAGTGACATTCCGCGACGATTTTCCTGATTGACTCGTGAGGAGAAGCGTATAGGCGGCGCGTGCGTCCGTTCCCCGTTCCGTTCCCGGCCCCGCATGCAGTCGATCCCGCACATCAAATGCGGAAAACGGTAGACGGTACGTGACGCGAAGTGATTTCGTGCCTCCGGGATCGACCATGCTCCACCCGCCGATCACCGTGCGGTCGCCTTCGTCCCATACGTCCAGGCCCGACGGGTGTCGCGTGAGCGTCTTTGCGTTCGCGGCCTCGTCCGGATCGATCGTCACGTCGTCTCGCAGCGGTTCAAAGAGCGACGGGTTCGGCGATTCGAACCCCTCGGCATCTATGAGCGCGCTGCCGCGCGGCACGAAAAATCGGAGGTACGACACGTTCCGCACGCCGCGGAAGAGCTCGCCTTTCGACGCCGTATGTTCGCGCGTAAGCGTGACGGTATCCGTGATGCTGCCGTTCGGTTTGATCTCCGCTACGTGATCCGCCCGTTCGCGGATGGCGAGATCTGTCTTCTGGCCTGCGATATTCGCTCCAATCACGGCGAGCGCGTCACCTGAGGCCGGCTTCAGCTGCCCGCTCCATCCGAAACGCTGAGCGAGCGCATCTTCATCAGGCTCCGAGAGCGCGACTTGGATATCCTTCGTCTCCATGGCGTCAGACAGCGTGCCTAAGAGCACGAGCCACTGATCCTGTTTCATCGCCTTCAGACGCTCGAGGATTTTTGGGGCAAGGAGACCCAGAATCTTTTTCGGCTTGTTCTCCACGCGGTCATACTCGATCTCCACCGCTTTCTGTGTCTCGAACATGAAGTTATCGGACGTAATGGTCTTACCGAGCTCTGGGAGTTCTATCGGACCCGTGAGGGCAAGAAGCTTCTCCACCACCGTGGCGTTCACGGCGAGCACGCCATCCACCGTGGGGCCGCCCGACTTGCTCCAGAAGGAACGGAGTTTGGCCGACGCCACACGGAAATCCGGCGACCAGTTCGCGTCTTGGAACTCCCAACGATTGGCAATGAGCCGGAGTGGTTCGGGCGGAGCCACGCGGGCCGTGAGTTGACCCTGCAGATCGTACGTCCCGCCGGGGGGCACGATGAGGCTCGTAATTTCACCGCGATCGACTTTGAGTTCCGCGTACGATCCCATAAATCCACCGGTCGGCCGGAGTTCGCTCGGATTCTGAAAGACGATGAGGTAGCGGCGCGGCTCGTTCTTTCCAAGCACGTTCATGAGGAGTTCGGAGAGACCCACGAATTCACGAACCGCGAGGCGGCCGGTCTCCACCCGGTCCGCAAGCTCCGCAGCCTTGGCACGTTCGGCTTCCGGCAACGCATTGGCATCCACCTTCCCGAGTGCGATCGTAGCATCGTCTAAAAGCGGCAGGGCGCCATTCGCATACGCCGCGAGCACGGCGATGCGGTCCATGGATGAACGACCGGCATCCGAGAGCGCGCGATTCAAACCGTTCGCGAGCAGGGCCGCCGCATCAGCGGATTTTGCGCCGATCTCGGCGAGCGCCCGCGCCGTACGGTAACTCGATCGCGTGTTCGGCACGAGGCTGGCGAGTCCCACGGCGAGCGCGTTCGTATCTGAAAGGATGTCGTCCGCCTGGCGGAAGCGCGAACTCGCTCGTCGGAGCGCATCCACGCCTTCCGGCAACGGTTTGTTGGTGGCGAGCTTTACCTGCCCGAGGGCATCCGTGCCGGCCGAGACCACCGCGGCTTTCCGGACCTCGAGTGAACGCGTGAGGCGCACGGCATTCGCCGGGAGCGTGGCCACGGCGAGGAGCGCACCCAAGCCAAGCGCAACGCGCGTGAATGAAAGTTTCGGATAGACCACCGTCACCGGATCCGCAAAAACGGCGCCAGGCATCGCATCGACGCGCGCCTCCGTGGTGGAGGCGACGAGCGGCGTTTCTTCCCGCGCTTCCTGCGCCGTTATATTTCGAAACCAGAATGCGAGATCACCGAGGAACAACGTCATCGCAGACGCCATCTGGCTCCACGAGCCGTACGACAGCGCATACGCGGCCTCGAATGTGGGCGGCGTGA
>DATMXG010000052.1:0-2714 GCA_035561755.1 Methylomirabilis sp. (SeqCode) | reverse complement strand
CGAACGCACCACGGCAGCCTTTTCCGCTTGCTCAAACCGATTATTTCTGGTTTACTGGTGCCTCTTCCATGGACCACGGCAATGTCATCGTACGATTCAGCGGCGTAACATTCGGATACGACGAAGAAAAACCACTTCTCGACGAGGTGGATTTTTCAATTCGTGAGAATGCGAAAATCGCGCTCATGGGCCAGAACGGCGCAGGAAAAAGCACGATCTTTAAACTGTTGACCGGCGCGTTGAAACCGAATGAGGGCGGCGTGCATGTGAGCGCCGATGCGACCGTGGCGACTGCGCTGCAGGTCATTCCGCGAGATCAGATGGCTGATACGGTCCGCGAATTCTTTGCGCGCGCATTCGAGACCACACCGCGTAACCTCGACGGTCAGATCAAAAACGCCCTCGAAATCGTGAACCTGACGGCGCCGCTCACGAAACATATCAATGACTTTTCGGGAGGACAGCAGGCGCGTCTTCTGCTCGCCTTCGCGCTCATCCAGGAGCCGGACGTTCTTCTGCTCGACGAACCGACCAATAATTTGGACAAGGCCGGTATCGAACATCTCACATCGTTCCTCATCATGTATCCGAAGACGGTGCTCGTGATCTCACACGACGCCGACTTCTTAAACCTCTTCACCGAAGGCGTGTTGTATCTGGATGTCTTCACACAAAAGATGGAGCAATACGTTGGAAACTATTTCGACGTGCTCGAGGAGATCGCCGCGCGTCTGGAACGCGAACGCATGAAGAACGCACGACTGCTTAAGGACATTCAAGACCGTAAAGACAAAGTCAACTTTTTTGCGAACAAGGGTGGGAAGATGCGCAAACTCGCGAGCAAGCTCCGCGAACAGGTGGCGGAGGCGGAGGCGGAAATGGTAGACGTGCGCCGAGACGACCGGACAATCCGTGATTTTGTGATTCCTGCGCAGGACGTTACGGAAGTGCTTGTGACGCTTACGTCCGTCAAAGTTATCAAAAACCACGAGCCGCATCGCGTGCCAGTACACATCCCGCTGCGCAAACGCAACCGCCTGCTCGTGACGGGTCCGAACGGGATCGGTAAAAGCACGCTGTTACGAACGCTCGCCGAAGGGAAAGACGATGGGGCCGTGATCGGGAAGGACGTGAAGGTGGGATATTACCGCCAGGATTTTTCCGGATTGGACTTTGATGCGACCGTTTACGATTCTCTCGAGAGCGTGATGGCCATGAAGTCAAACGAAAAGCTCCGCGCCGTGGCGTCGGAGTTCCTGCTGACGTCGGATCTGTTGCGCAATCAAGTCGGATCACTTTCGGAAGGACAGAAAGGCCTTCTCTGCTTCGCGCGATTCGTCCTTCAGGAGCCGGGACTTCTCATCCTCGACGAACCGACAAACCATATCAACTTCCGTCATCTGCCCGTGATCGCCAAAGCGATCGATGCCTATAAAGGCGGGATCATCCTCGTGAGCCACTCTCCGGAATTCGTTTCACAGATTCACATCACGGAGACGCTGGATCTTGGTGAATTAAAGACGGATTGAGTTGCGTGGCAGGCAATTGTAGACAATGTTGGAACTTTGGGTTAGGCAGTGATTCATCGTCAGTTCCAACACACGCAGAAGCCCCGCCGTCGGCGGGGCAATCTACGCTGAGGCACGGAAGCTATGCGATAACGTCCAATCAGACGCCCTTAACGGTGGACGCAGCCCGGGAAGCAGCAGGGACGCCGCTTCCCAGCGACAAGCTCGGCTCGCGCCCGTTTGATGTGGTGACTCCGCGTTTCCGCTTTCTTCACGGAGATAACCCAACAGATCCACTCATTCCGTGCGAGCGGCGTAAGATCCTTCCATGCCGCTTGAGCCGCCGGGGAAGAAGCAAGAGCTTCTCGTAAATCCCTTGGCGCTCTGTGTACCGGTGGTTTGGATGTGTTCTTTTTCATTCGAGGAGAATATCAACAATCTCACGCACATTCTCACGCCGGGGTCACAGTATACTACGATCACTATTGCACTGAATATAACACCGCGTATTCACGCGAATATTTTGCAGGGGCTCGTGGATGAGATTAGAGCAGCCTTGGTCGTACCGTGGTATAGTAGTTGCCATATGGCCATCAACCTGATCAATTTCCTGCGTAAAATCGGTATCTTGCGCTTTGGCTCCGCCAAAGGAACATTTCATTCTGCCAAAGATAAATCGGATGAACTGACGTTTGACCGTGTATACGACGCCAAGAAGGACCAGCTCCACAAGGAGGATTTCCAAAAATTTAAAAAATAATTTATGACAACATTCCTTTCCCTGCTCTTTCTCTTGAGCGGATTGTTGGTGATCGTCGGACTGATCAGTCCAAAATGGCTTGCGAACATACCGGGCACGAAAGGAAGCCGCTTGGGCGTTCTAAAAATCTTTGGGAGCGCGGCTGTCATCCTGTTCATACTCATCGCGATTTTCGCACCTACATCTGGAAAAATTGAGAAAGCGAAAGGAGTAGAGCCGGTCTCCGTTCATCATGCGGAAGATCCGATCCAGATTGTGGATGCGACCATTGCCAACGCGGCGTACATCAATGCGATCTATCCGTTTGCGCAGGCACGCATCGCCACCGAGGATCTGCTCAAAACAAAACTCACGAATACAGAGGACGCGACGAAGTGGGTTCAGTATGCGGATGCGGTTTTAGCGCTTTGGAAAAAAGCGGACAATGGAATCGATCAGTTCAGCAA
>DATMXG010000051.1:0-22085 GCA_035561755.1 Methylomirabilis sp. (SeqCode) | reverse complement strand
GGTGTATTACTTCTCGGTGTCCGACGATACCACGGCGTTCCGTTTGTCGTTTCGGAGCGAGACGTTGGCGTGGAGACTGGAGGAAATGTGCGAGGCGACGTGAAATATTCGATCAACTGTTGATAAGTCAAAAGTTATTCGATTTTGCTCACAGGTTGTTGTACTTGCGCGGGTTTTGAGTCGGCGGTACTGAATAGAAGTATATGAAAAAGATTGATACGCAGGAGATTCTCGAGGCGATCCAAGGCCTCGGCCAAAGAATTGATGGCGTCGAGGTCAGCCTCGGCCAACGAATCGATAGCGTTGAGACAAGACTTGGTAAACGAATTGACGGAGTTGAGGTCAGCCTCGGCCAAAGAATTGATGGCGTCGAGGTCAGCCTCGGCCAAAGAATTGATGAACTACACGCAGCAATGGATGCTTTTTCAACCGAGACCGACAAGCGATTTACTCGTATTGAAGCCATCATGGTCACGAAAGACTATCTCGACGTGAAGTTGGCAGATCAGCGTAGCGACATCGTGATGAACGTGAAAAAGAAGATACCGGAATGGGTGAAGATTGGGTCGTGACGCAAGGTAGGACCATTATGTCCGACGTTCGTCTTGTTGCTCATGTAGACATGAATTCATATTTTGCCTCGGTCGAACAGCAGGCGAATCCGTTTTTGCGTGGGCGCCCATTGGGTGTCTGCGCATACCTCCACCGCCACGGCTGCGTAATCGCCGCGTCCATTGAAGCGAAGGAGCGCGGGATGAAGGTGGGAATGACGATGGAGGAAGCGCAGGAAAAGGCTCCGAACGCGGTGTTCGTCCAGAACGATCCCGGGAAATACCGCGCGGTGACCTCGCGCGTGTTTTCGATCCTCCACGAGCTCACGGATTCGGTCGAGCACTACTCCATTGACGAAGCGTTTCTCGACCTCACGGGGTGGTATCGCGACCCGGCCGAGGCGGCGTGGGCGCTCGCGCGCGCCCGTCGTCGGATTACCGACGAGGTCGGAGAATGGCTGCGGTGCTCCATAGGGATCGCACCGACGCGGTTTCTTGCGAAACTCGGGTCTGATATCCAGAAGCCGTCCGGCCTCACGGTCATTACACCGGAGAACCTCGACGAGATCCTGTCGAAGCTCGATTTGGAAGACGTGTGCGGCATCGGGCCGCGGATCCGCCGCCGCATTGAGCGGCTCGGCTATTGGTCGCTTGTGGAGCTCAAGCGCGCAGCCATCCCGAATCTTATCCGCGCGTTCGGGAAGAACGGATACTTTTTGTGGGCTAAACTAAATGGTCTTGAGGTTGAGCGCGTCGCATCCGAAGAACTGCCACCAAAATCCATCGGCCACTCGTACTGCGTGCCCTCGTCCGTGAACCGCGAGGGACGGGCCGAAGCCGTGCTCGCCAAGCTCACGGAGCGTGCGGCGCGGCGGCTCCGAACGCACGGGTTCCTCGCGGGCGTGGTCTCGGTTGCCGTCGGAGTCGGAGCGCGGGATCATCGACCGTATGGGTTTGGGTCGAGTAGCGTCGGAGGGAGTGAGTTCACGCGGCTCGACGAACCGGCAGACGACTCGTTCACGCTGGTCGGAGCCGCGACGCGTCTCTTGTATGACATGTGGGACGGGAAGGCGCCGGTGAATTTTCTCGCCGTGACGTTGATGGAGCTTGCGGCGCCTTCGAGGCAGGAAAGGTTGGGATTCGGTTGCCGGGTGCGGACTCATGACAACCGACAACCGACAATCGACAACCGCGCAGCCGCTCTTTCTGCCGCTGCGGATTTGGTGCGTGACAAACACGGAGACGAAGCGCTTGTGCTCGGGCGGATGTTCAAGGTTGGTATCGAGGAAGCGCCTGATCGGATCGGGTTTCGGAAAACGAACGGGGTGGATGTGGCGGGCGCGTGGAAGGGGGTTGGGAGGTGAAGGCCCTACGAAAATGGATTACGAATTACGTTTCTCGCTTCGCTCGGAATGAAAATCTTGTTACGAGCCCTTGTCATTCCGAGCGAAGCGAGGAACGTAATTCGTAATCCATTTTCGTATCCATCACGGCGCCGTGCAGCCCATCAACATTCCGAGGTCGTCTTTCCAGCAGTCGCCGAGGCGGGTTTCGCCCGTTTTTCGGTCCATGTACGCCTCGACCCAGGTGACGCGCTTGTCTTCCGTGCGGAAGTCGCATTGCCACAGGAACGTCTCCGGCGATTGCACCCGCGGCTTACAGAGCTGGGTGCACGATGCCGGGCGGCCTGGAGCCTGCCCTGAGCGAAGCCGAAGGGTTTTGATCTCCGAGATCACACCTTTCCCGCCCACGCTCACGTACGTTCGCGTGACACATTCGGTGAGCGATGCGCCCGTGGCGTCCGCGACCCACGCCACGCTGTCGCCGGCATCGTCCAACGCACAGAGGTATTCCGGGAAGTCGCCTTTGTTCAACGACATGCGCAGATCCTGGATGAGTTTTGAGGGCGGTTTCTTCGGGAGTTTTGCGTTTATAGCAAGGTTCACGGCCAAGTCGTCGTCGCCTTTCTCGTACGCATTCAGCCACTGCTCGAACCCTTGCCGGTGACGGAAGGAGATGCAGGGCATGTCCGGTTGCCTTTGTTTGTCCAAATCGACGGTGACGGCACGCTGCCCCGGGACGGCGGTGACGGGTGGCGGTTTAGGTAGAGAACAACCAGCGCCGACGAGGATGAGTCCGACAGCGAGGATCGGGAATGAGCGCATAGAGTCTATGGATGAAATCATTGCACGGCCGATTGGACATTGGTAGTGTTACGTCTCTTCGTGGGATGCTTGCACGCACTTGTTCGAGGGGCTATGCTGTATGTACATAATTACTTACATTATGATGAATACGTTTTCCACACTTGCGGATGAACGGGTCGCATCCATTCGGGAGATCCAGAAGAATCCGTCGCGTATGTTACGCGGGATCACGCGTGTCACGCGTGGGAGCAAGACGGTCGGTTTTTTTCTTTCAAACGACGATTTCGCAGAGTTGGTGGAGAGTCAGGAGGCGCTTGCGAGCAAGCCATTCATCACTCGTATAGCAAAAGCGCGCCGCGACATGAAGGCTGGTAAAGGAACCCCGTTGAAAAACCTCCTGAAGGAGTATGGCGTTTGAGGTCGTCTTCCTTCCAGATGCGGAAAAGCAACTCCGCGCACTCGATGGAGTCACTGTGAAGCGACTATTGAGAAAGCTCGCCTGGATCGCGAAACAAATTGATCCGATGCGCCATGCCGTCATGCTCCACAATCCGAAAATCGGTGATCTGCGTTTTCGAATCGGTGACTACCGCGCCGTCGCCGTCGTTGAGCATGGGAAAAAGAAGATATCGATTGTCGCCATCGGCCATCGGCGTGACATTTATCGGTAGCTGATATGGCAGGTACACGACCATTTAAACACTACGAACCCAAGTGGCAGAAGGCTTGGGAGGAGGAAGGCGTGTATCGAGCGCGCGATGCGTCTCCTGCGGACAAGGATCAGAAGTTTTATGGGCTCATCGAATTCCCGTACCCGTCCGGCGACGGGTTGCACGTTGGCCACCCGCGGTCGTACACCGCGATTGATGCGGTCGCGCGGAAGAAGCGGATGGAGGGCAAGAACGTCCTCTACCCCATCGGCTGGGACGCGTTCGGGTTGCCCACGGAAAATTACGCCATCAAGAATAGGGTGAAGCCGCAGGATGCGACCGTGAAAAACATCGCCACCTTCCGTCGCCAGTTGAAGAGCCTTGGTTTCGGCTTTGACTGGTCGCGCGAGGTGAATACGACTGATCCGGCCTACTACAAATGGACGCAGTGGATGTTCCTGAAATTTTTCACCTCGACGTTCGACGAAACAACGCAGCGTGCCGTTCCGGTTCCGGTAGGGGCGCCCCGCCTCTCGCGAGAGGCGGGACGCCCCGAACAGGCAGAGACAACGCATCTATTGATGTACGGGCGACCCGGCGGGTCGCCCAAACAGGAAGAGACCGTGCCCCGTCTCGCCTACAAAGCCCGCACCACCATCAACTGGTGCCCCAACTGCAAGATCGGCCTCGCGAATGAGGAAGCGGTCGGCGGTCTGTGCGAACGATGCGGTAATCCCGTCGAAAAACGAGTGAAAGAACAGTGGATGATCCGCATCACGAAGTACGCGGACCGTCTGCTGTCCGACCTCGACACGGTGGATTACCTGGAGAAGATCAAGACGCAGCAGGTGAATTGGATCGGGAAATCTGAAGGAGCGCATATTGATTTCAGGATCTCGACCGGAGACGCGGTCAGGGTCTTTACCACCAGGCCAGACACGTTGTTCGGTGCCACATACATGGTCCTCGCGCCCGAGCACGAACTGGTTCAGCAGTGGATCCATGACGATAAGGTCGCGAATGCGCGCGAGGTGAACGCGTACCGCGAGGCGGCGACGAAGAAGACCGAGATGGAACGTCAAGCGGAAGGGAAAGAGAAGACGGGCGTTGTCTTGGAAGGCGTAATGGCGACGAACCCCACGACCGGAAAAGACATTCCGGTCTGGATCGCGGACTACGTGCTCGCCGGCTACGGCACAGGCGCCATCATGGCCGTGCCGGCGCACGATGAGCGCGACTTTGAGTTTGCGAACGCATTTTCACTGCCGATCGTAGAAGTCGTTCGTCCACCGCAGCCAGTTGAAGGTTGTTATGTCGGAGATGGGGCTGCGGTCAATTCCGGCTTTCTCGACGGTCTTCCAACGGCAGACGCGAAGCAGAAGGTGACTGCCTGGCTCGAAGAGAAAGGTCTCGGCGAGCGGGCGACCACGTACCGCCTGCGCGACTGGGTCTTTTCCCGCCAACGCTACTGGGGCGAGCCTATCCCGATCGTGATCTGCAAGACGTGCGGCTACGTTCCCGTCCCGGAAGACCAACTCCCGGTTCTGCTTCCGGACGTCGAAAGCTACCAGCCCACGGACACGGGCGAGTCGCCGCTCTCGAAGATCCGATCGTGGGTCGAAGTTCGTTGCCCGAACTGCGGCGGGGACGCGGAACGCGAGACCGACACCATGCCGAACTGGGCCGGATCCTCGTGGTACTTTCTGCGGTACTGCGACCCGAAGAACGACAGCGCGTTTGCCGATCCGGAGAAGCTGAAATACTGGATGCCCGTGGATCTCTACAACGGCGGGATGGAGCACACCACGCTGCATCTGCTGTACTCACGCTTTTGGCACAAGTTTTTGTGGGACATCGGCGCGATTCCGAACGAGGTCGGACCCGAACCGTACGCGCGACGCCGATCGCACGGGCTCGTCCTCGCCAAAGGCGGAGAGAAGATGTCGAAGTCAAAAGGGAACGTCGTCAATCCGGATGAGATCGTTGAACAGTACGGCGCGGACGTGTTCAGGGTCTACGAAATGTTCATGGGGCCGTTTGGGGAGCCCGTGCCGTGGGACACGAACGGCATCGAAGGCGTTCGTCGCTTTTTAGACAAAGTCTGGAAGCTGTTCAGCGGGTCGTCGCTTCCTTCAGTCACGCCGGAACTCGATACGCTGTACCACCAGACCGTCAAAAAAGTGTCCGACGACATCGAATCACTCTCATTTAATACGGCCGTGAGTCAGCTCATGATCCTCACGAACGCGTTCGTCGAGGTCGGAGGCGTGCCGAAGGAATTCCAGGAGGGATACTTGAAGATCCTGGCGCCGTTCGCGCCGCACATCGCCGAAGAGCTATGGCGCGACCACGGTCACTCGTCGAGCATCCACGTCTCGCCTTGGCCGGCGCACGACGCGTCCAAGATTGTCGCATCGTCCTTCGAACTCGTGGTTCAGGTGAATGGCAAGGTCCGCGACCGCATCCGAGTTCCGGCCGACATTTCGGAAGAGGACGCAAAAGCGAGGTCGCTCGCATCAGAGAACGTGAAAAAGCATTTGGGCGACAAACCGCCGTCCAAGGTCATCTACGTGAAGGGGAGACTCGTGACGATCGCGAACTAGATTGATTTTTCCATTCACTGTCCGTAAGGTCACCGCATTCGTATGCGCGTCGCTGTCATTGGAACCGGTTATGTGGGCCTCGTCTCCGGGGCTTGTCTTGCTGATCTTGGACATACCGTGGTCTGCGTGGATGTGGTGCCGGAGAAGATCGAGAAGCTCAAAAACGGCATCATGCCGATTTTCGAGCCCGGGCTTGAGGAACTCGTCGCACGGAACGTGAAAGCTGGGCGGCTCGCGTTCACCACGAGTTACGACGAAGCGATCCCGGGCGCCGAGGTTATCTCCATGGCGATCGGTACTCCGTCCGCGGCCGACGGGTCTGCGGACATGACGGCATTTTTCGCTGCCGCCGACATGGTCGCGCGGTCGCTCTCGGGCTACGCGGTGATCGCGAATAAAAGTACGGTTCCGGTGGGAACGGCGGAGAAGGTTGAAGAGCTCGTCCGGACGGTTTACCGCGGCGAGTTCGATGTGATCTCAAATCCGGAATTTTTACGCGAAGGGCACGCGGTCTATGATTTTCTCCACCCGGCGCGCGTGGTCATCGGGTCGGATTCGAAGCGGGCGACGGACGTAATGATCCACCTGTACGGCTACCTCGACTGTCCGAAGATCACGATGGACCGGCGGAGCGCGGAGCTCACGAAGTACGCGGCGAACGCGTTCCTGGCCACGAAGATCAGCTTCATCAACGAGATCGCGCACCTGGCAGACGTTGTCGGTGCGGACGTGGAAGACGTCGCGAAGGGGATTGGCAGTGACCCGCGCATCGGCAAGGAGTTCCTGCGTGCGGGGCTCGGCTGGGGCGGGAGCTGCTTTCCGAAAGACGTCCGTGCGCTCCTGCACCTCGGCGAACGTCACGACCATCCGCTCCCGGTCACGCGCTCTGCGTTTGAGATGAACCGTCTCACGCGCTCGCGGGTTATCGACCGGGTGGAGCGCGAATGTACGTCACTCACAGGGAAACTCGTGTCACTCCTCGGGCTTGCCTTCAAAGGCAACACGGACGACACGCGCGAATCCGCGGCCATTGACCTCGTCACCGCGCTTCTCGCGCGCGGCGCCACGGTCCGCGCGTACGATCCGGTCGCGCGTCTCTCGTCTTCCGACTTGGACGGGTACGATCTCGAGCACGCGAGCGATCCGTACGCGGCCGCCGAGGGCGCGCACGCCGTAATCATCGCCACGGATTGGGACGAGTTCCGTGCGCTCGATCTGACGCGACTTGCGTCTGTCATGTCTGGGAGCGTCTTGTTCGATGCGCGAAATCTGTTGAACCCGGACGACGCTCGGGCGGCCGGATTCCGGTACCACGGGGTGGGGAGGGGCAGGGCGTCGCAGGACGTTTTTTGAAGTCGATCTCCGTCTGATGCCGTTGATTCCGATCCTCTGCCCAATGCAGGGGATTTTCGATGATGTATTGCTGGATATTTTTGAATTCGCGGTCACTTCGAATAATGCGATCGTAGTAATTGCGATGCCAGACAGGGGTTCCGGGCATCCCTCGTATGAGATTGATTTCGCGCGCTGAAAACGACTTGAATGCGCGTATGACCTCCGACAGTCTCGCGGGTGTTGTCGTACGGGCGGGTCTCAGACCCGCCCTCTCGGGCAGAGCCGATGCCTCATCGTGCCGCAGATTCGAAGAGCATCCATGCATTATCGATTTGAGACTCGACGAGCGCTGATCTATTTTTAGATGGGCAGGTGTGAGTTCCGCCCGATATGGCGGAACAGCCGCCTCATCGTGCTGCGGACATCTCTCTTCATGTGGATGGGCGGGTCTGAGACCCGCCCGTACAGGAGCTTCTGTGCATGAGGGAGGAGGATCGTGGATGATGAGGAGGCCGTGCATGTGATTCGGCATGATGATGAATTCGTCCAGGAGAATGTTGGGGTAGTGGTGTGGGAGATTGATCCAGGAATTCATCGCGATTGCTCCAAGGTCATTCAGCCGCATTTCTCCGCCAATAACCTCCCCAAAGAGGCGTTCGTATCCATGCGTATTGATCGTCACGAAATATTCCCCTGGCTGCGAATAATCGTAGCCCTTGAGGCGGATTGAGTGCCTGTTGAAGCGCGTGGGCGCGAAGTTGCGCATGTTCCAGTCAGTCTCAAGATGCGACAGGCGTGTCAATTGTGGATAACCCCACTTCTTTCTGTACAGGCGACACGATGCGCCGCCTGTACGACAGGCCGCGAGGCTCGAACGACGCATTGCGTCGCCCGTACAGCTGCGTAGCGCTTGCGTTCTCTCGTGTGCTACTGAATAGAAGGTGCCTCAAAACGACGCATCGCAGACACCGGCGGCCCTCGCCACGTGGGCGGCATTCGGGTATTTGGCAGGAGTATTCATCCATGCGGGTTTCCCGTTCAGCCAAACGGCCGCGTGGATTATGGCGTTCGCCGTACTCACGGGCATCGTCGCGTTCACGCGATTGCGTTCCGTCGGAATCTTCATGCTTGCGGCGACGCTCGGCCTCCTCCGTTTCGATCTTTCGATCCCGCGAGGCAACATGCCGACGGAATTTTCCGGAAAAGTCGTCGAAGCTCGACGGTACGACGTCGTTGTACGTCCAAACGAGGGCGGACGCATCGCGATACCGGTAAAACGATCGATCGGTGAACGCGTCCACGTCTCGTGCGCGTCTGTGAAGCGCCTCGATCCCACGAATCCGCAGTCGGTGCGCGATGCGCGGGACGGCGTGTGGTTCACCTGTAAGAAGCCGGACGTCGTTCACCTCCAGTCCGGGGGATTCTACGTGAATGTTATCGTGTCGCGCTGGCGCGATGCCATGTCGCGCCGCATCCGATCCGTTCTGCCGGGCGACGAGGGTGCACTCCTCGCCGGCATCCTGTACGGCGAGCGTGGACTGTCGAAGGACGCGAGCGAATCGTTCCGGAACGCGGGGATGACGCACTTGATCGCCGTGTCCGGATCCAATATCACGCTCGTCGTTGGGCTCCTCGTTCCGCTATTCGTGGCGATGGGCTACCGGCGAAAGAGCGCGATCGTACTCTCAGGGTTCGGCATCTTCCTCTTCGTCCTCTTCGTGGGCGCGCAGGCGTCCGTGGTCCGTGCGGCGCTCATGGGCTGGTTCGCACTCCTCGCGCGCACGTTCGGTAGAAAGGCAGACGCCGCGCGGCTCCTCGCGATCGCGGCCACCGTCATCGTCCTCTTCGACCCGTGGGCGCTCGCGTTCGACGCGGGTTTCGCGTTGTCCTTCCTCGCCACCTGGGGTCTCATCGCCTGGGCGCGGCCGATCGCGGAGCGCCTGTCCTGGATTCCGGAGACGTTCGGCCTCCGGGAGATCATTGCGACCACGGTCGCCGCGACGGTGGTTACCACGCCGTATTCGCTCTGGGCGTTCGAGCGTACGTCGCTTGCCGGACTCATCACGAACCTGTTCGCCATCCCGCTCGTCGGCCTTACGATGCTCTGGGGTGCAGTGGCGGTGGCGCTCGCGACGTTGCTGCCCGTGGCGGCGCTGCCCGTGCGGGGTTGTCTGCGCGCGATGCTCGGCATTGCGTCCCTCGCGGACCGGTTGCCGTGGCTGCGTCTCGCTGTATCGCTCCCAACCTGGGGATTCTTTTTCGTCCAAGCGGCCATGATGCTCATTTGGAACCGCAATCGAGCGGAGAAAGTGGATTATCCACATGAACCCACGCCGTTTGATGAAAAACACCCGTTTCTACGGGCATTTGTCAGACCGTCGTAACAACGTTTATGACTGTCAATGTCACATGAGAAAAATATATTGGCGAAAATGTTGCTTGAATCAAACGCTGGAGTTCGGACATGCGCGTCTTTCTTTCTGTAGCAGGAGAACACGGGTTGCTTTACAGATCCGCAGAAGGACGTGTTTGCGGAACCCGACAACTCGATTTGACACTCCCTTTGGCCGGTCTCACGATGTATGGGTGAACCGTCAACGGCGTCCGGCCACGCGACGGGGATCGCACCTCGACAACGCACGAACGCACGACGTGCTCCCAAGGGGAGCGTCAGCGGGTCATCCATCCGGTTCTTCGGTCGGATCGGCCCAAGAGGTCAGTTCACACAGGCGGCGCGTACGGGTGGTGCCGACGCGTATGACCGGTTCGAGTCTTCAAATGGCTCCGACGGGTCGCTCGCCACGGTCCGGTTCTTCGTCGGAACTGGGTCGCTCATGCGTGTGGCAGGGGGATCCTGATCTCTCGCGCTCCAGGTCTGTCCGTTCGCAGGTACCCGCCGCAGCTCAACATCGCGGAAGATCCGGGCAGTCCCATTATGGGCCCTATCCGGTCAGGGGAGAGCGGACGAAGACGCGCGGTATTGTCTACGCATGCGGCATCGCTCATCGTCCCGATGTTCATCGGGGCGAGTCGATCTCCGCGCCCGTTACGCTTTCGCGTACGGATGATGCTCGATACGAACCGCGGCCTGGCGACACGCTCGTGCAACGTTCTACGCTCTGGCAACCGACGAAGTTTCCGGTCCGTCTGGAACGTGCGAGATACTCGTCTCGCGTCGCATGTCTCGATCGTCACGCCCGTGCATCACGGGTCTCCTCGGTGACGAACCTGCGCGACCTGTCGTGCGTAAAAAACTGGGAGGACCTTCCTCGCTTCGCTCGGAATGACAATCTTGTCACGAGCCATCGTCACTCCGAAGCGAAACGAGGAAGCCCTCCCGTCGAGGAATACCCGTCGGTCGGCGCGTCCGTCGTTGTTCCTCCTTCCGTCCGGGATGCATCGCGGACGGAACCTGGGAACGAACGTGTTCCTTGGACAACCAATCATCCGAAGGAAGACATGAACATGTGGCACTTCCGCGCGTTTCTGCTTCGCATGTGGACGGCGTTCGCCGTCATTCTCGCAGGTTGCGGTGATATCGCGCCGCAGCCCATCCCGTCCGTCGGGGGATCGTCGGTCGACGATTTGAAGATCGATCCCGCCACGGGCATCCCGTACGCGTTTACCTTCCAGATTCCGATCCCCGGACTCCACACGTCCGACTTCGGTTTCGGGTTCGGAAGCGTGAACACGAATTTCTGCATGAAGAGCGGAACACAGGGATGCGAATCGTATGGGTATCACCTGGGGCGCGATACGCTCGTCGGCGTCACCCCGGTCGGGACTTCCGTTGTGGCGCCGGCCGACGGCATCGTTCGCATCACCACAGACATCTCGTTCAGCGGGTACGGGGCGGATACGTCGTCCAATCCGTCCTACAAGGGGTGCACCGTCGTCCTCGAGCATGAGTTTCCGAACGGCCAGCGCATCACGTCGCTTCTCGGCCACGTGCAGTGCGAGAGTGGGAATGCGTACGACGCCATGAAGAACGTAGGCAATCCCGCGCGCGGCGAGATCGTGCGCCGGGGCCAGTACCTCGGCCATGTCGCCCACTACTGGCATAGTTCGGACGCATCCACCGACTGGCATCACGTGCACTGGGGGATGCGCAAAGGCGCATTTTCGCCCGTCGCCTACACGAATAGTGATCTCGCGTCCTACGTGCGCGGGTACGCGCCCAAGAGCGAATTCGCTGTGGATCCGTCCACGAACGCGCTCGTTCATCCCGACTGGATGGACCCGCTCGTAATCCTGGCGGCCAACAGCGATCCCGCGGCCGAAGCATCGGCCGACGTGCGGCGTCATCCGTCCGGCTCGCTCCTCGAGACGGTCGACGGATCCTACTGGATCGTGACGGGTGATACGTCCATCGCATACATTTCGAACGACGTGTTCATGGCCGACCGCTACGACACGGCCGGCGCCGTGCATGTCACGCCCGAGGAGTTCGTGTGCTATCAGAAGGCCGCGGCCGTGAAGGGCTTGGGAACCGTCCGGCTCTACAAGCGGACGGGGACGTCCACCGTGGTCATCGCCTTTGAGAAAACCAAGGAGCGCTACGATTTCATCCGCTGGGAGGCGCTCCTCTCATGGGGATTCAGCGCAGAAGACATCAGTACGGACGTGAACGTCGCGGACGCGACCGAGGCGGCGTACTCCCCAAAGGGATTCATCCGTCTCCGGCCAGGAACCCTCGTGAAGGCGGACTCGGAGACCGAAGTCTCTATCGTCACGCAGCAGCAGACGCGCCTGCCGATCGCGACCGGCGAGGTGTACGAGAAGATGGGGTTCGTTTGGGAGCGCGTGGTGACGGTGCCGAAATCGGTCATCGACGACGTTGCCGGACCGCGCGAGAACGCGCTTATCGACCTCGCGTTCATTCAAACGTGCGCGTTGCCCTCGTCTTGTCCGGGCGGTCAACCCAACTGCGGCGGCGGAGGTTCGTTCATGTGCATTCCCGGTGAGGTCATCGCGTGCGTCTGCGCCAATCTCGGCATGGTCGGCACCCAGGCGTGTACCGAGGACGGCGCGTCGTATGGCTCATGTGCCTGTCCGCCGCAAGGTTCGGGCGGTACAGGCTCCGGCGGCACCTCGTCTGACGGAGGTACGGTCGGATCGGGCGGAACTTCGACTAACGGGGGTATGTCCGGCAACGGTGGCTCCGGAGGAGCATCGATCGCGAACGCGCTGCACCTCGCGTATCAAAGTCCGGTTACCGGGCCACTCCATATCGAAGGGTGGTGGCCGGGGCGGTCGTGGGGCATGATCGCGGAGTGCGCGGACGTGAATTCGTCCGACGCCTGGCTCGAGTGCGACCTTCCGGTTCCGTCCGGCGCTTCGCCCTTCGAGTTCCAGGTGTACCTGCCGAACGGCAAGTACTGGGGCGATCACTCGTGTGATTCCGGCGGCTGCGGGCAGCCGCTGGGCCAGCTCACCCTCATGAAAGGAGGTATTCCCGCAAGCTATTCGTTCGTACCGAACCAGTCTGGGCCGCCGTACTACAACGGCCATCTCGTACTGGTTCCGTAACTTCGCCATCGCGGAGCACTCAGCGGCCTCGACGTATTCTCCTTCACGTCGGGGCCGCTCTTTCATTCAGAGAGCGCTTCGTGCGTAGTGCTTAGTGCTTCGTGCCCAATGCACAGGTCACCACATACCGGACACTGTGCGCGAGGCTCCAGGCACTTGGGACTTAAGTATTTTTCAATAAGGACAAGTCCCCATCTGAAAATTATCCCCACCCCAACTCTTGACCTCACCCCATTCCACTCAAATTCCACCTTATGGTAAGGTTTCATTCATAATAGAACAAGAATAGAACACTTGTCATACCCACTATGGCCAAGAAAACGACGGAACAGGATGCCCGCCACCGCGCGGCGCAGGAAGCGATCGACCAGATCAAGGAACGGTTCGGCGACGGCGCCATCATGCGTTTTGGTGAGGCGAAGCGTTCTGTCATGGATACGATCCCGACTGGCTGTTTGTCCATCGACCTCGCGTTGGGCGTCCTGGGTGTTCCCCGCGGACGCGTTGTCGAGATCTTCGGTCCCGAGTCCTCCGGCAAGACCACGCTCGCCCAGCACATCATCGCCGAGTGCCAAAAGATGGGAGGGATGGCGGCCTTCGTGGACGCGGAACATGCGCTCGACCCGGACTATGCGCGGAAGCTCGGGGTCAATGTCGATGACCTTCTTATCTCGCAGCCGGATACGGGCGAGCAGGCGCTTGATATCGTCGAGACGCTCGTTCGGTCCAATGCGATCGACGTAGTTGTGGTCGACTCGGTTGCGGCGCTCACGCCCAAAGCCGAGATCGAGGGCGAAATGGGAGACAGCCATATGGGGCTCCAGGCGCGTCTGATGTCTCAAGCGCTCCGCAAGCTCACAGCCATCATCTCGAAAACCAAGACCGTCGTCATTTTTATCAACCAGATACGCCAGAAGATCGGGATTGTATACGGCAACCCGGAGACGACGACCGGAGGCGTGGCGCTCAAGTTCTACGCCAGTTGCCGCATCGAAGTCCGTCGTTCCGCGCAGATCAAGATGGGCGACCGCATTATCGGCAATCGCGTGAAAGTCAAAATTGTGAAGAACAAGGTCGCGGCGCCCTTCCGCACCTGCGAATTCGATATCATGTACAACGAAGGGATCTCGCTCGCCGGCGACCTGATCGACACAGGTACCGAATATGGTGTCGTCAAAAAGTCCGGCAATTCGTATTCGTATGGCGACGAGAAGCTGGGCATGGGTCGCGAAAACGCGAAGGCGTCGCTCCGCGAACGCCCGAGTATCATGAAAGAAATTCGCGAGAAGGTGATCGCTGAGTTTCAGGCGCGCGAAGAAGCGGGCAATGCACGCCCCGTACCAGCAGAGGATGAAGACGAGATGCCGCCATTGGAGTAATGATCCCCCTTCTCATTCTATTATGCTATATAAGATATATGACGAAGGAACCTACGATCCAGGACGTACTTGATGCGATGCATGTATTTTCCACGCATGTGGACGTGCAGTTGGCTGACTTAAAACAAGATGTCTCAGGACTGAAGGAGGATGTCTCCGGTCTCAAGCAGGATGTTTCCGTTCTGAAGCAGGATGTTTCCGTCCTCAAGCAAGATGTTTTCGTTCTGAAGCAAAATGTCACGGGTTTGAAAGACGATTCATTGAGTTTGAAACAGCAGATGGTGAAGCTCACGAGCCGCGTGGATCTTATCCAGGCCACGATGGTGACGAAAGACTATATGGAGGGTTGCTTGGCGGCTCTGGCGAGATAGAGTACATGCGAAATGCTAGTCGGGTTTTCCGTATTCGTGACGTTTTACGGACAACGTATGAGCCCCGCGGATGCCGCGGGGCTTTGCTCATTGAGGGATACGGCAGATGTTCCGACATCACTTCAGATTCGCTTTGATCTTCTCCGCCATCGCCACAAGTTCTTTCTCCGTCGCGGCTCGCGCATTCGACTGTGCCAGGTCAGCCGGCTTCGAGATGGGGACGAGCTTCACGTGCGCGTGCGGGACCTCGAGTCCCTCGATGATCAGGCCGACACGGAGCGATCCGGTCGCTGCTTGGATGGCGGGGACGAGGCGCTTGGCCGCCCGCAGGAGGTCGCAGTACTCATCGTCCGTCATGTCGAAAGGATTCTCCGCTTCTTTCTTGGGAACTACGAGCGTCATGCCCGGTTGGATCGGGCGAATGTCCAAAAATGCGAAGAACCGGTCGTCTTCCCACACCGTGTGGCACGGGATCTCTCCGTTGATGATTTTCGTAAAGATCGTGGGCATAGGTGAGGGCTTGAGGTCACGCGTAACACCACTACACTAGCAAAAAGCCCTTCCATAACATAGTCTATGGGTAATCTCACACATGTCTCCGCGACGGAAAAAGCCGTTTAAACTCGATCTGTCTCTGAACCCGGAGACGCAGAAGGGCGTGTTCACCGTCTTTTTGTTTTTCGCCGCCGTCCTCATCCTTCTGTCGCTCTTCGGTCTTGCGGGCCGGTTTGGCGAGGCCGTGGACGCGGCAGTGTCGCAGGTTTTTGGCTGGGACAAGATCGCGGTTCCGTTCTTCCTGTTTGCCTGGGGGTACGCGCTCATGGCGCCGGAGAAGATGCCGCTCAAGGCCACGAATTTCATCGGCTTCGCGTTGTTCTTCATATCCCTGAACGGCCTCGTTCATGCGGTTACGTTCCCCGCACCCGGCGGGAAAATCGATGTTGAGGCGCTCCGTGCGGCGGGCGGCAAGCTCGGCCAGCTTATTGCCGAGCCCGGTGCCGCGCTTTTCGGGTTTGCCGGCGCCGTTTCGCTATTCGCCGCGCTCTTCGTGGTCTCTTGGCTTCTCATTTTCAATACGACACTCCAGTCCATCGTCCGATTCTTTCAGCTCCTCTGGAGAGGGATCGTTCGGATCCTGCGCTTTCTCTCGGCGCCTTTCGTGTGGCTCCTGAAACGCCGGCAATCGTCTTTCGAACGCCGGCAGTCAGTCGCGGAGACGGCAGCGGACGAGGAACCGGAAGAATCGATTGATGAACCGGAAGAAGAAGACGCGCAGGCGTTGCCCGTGCGGTCTCTAGAAGAGGGAGAAGATGCAGCTCCGCCGCCACCAAAGCCTCGGCGCAGGCGAGGGAAGGTCGAGATCCCGCTCGATCTCCTCTTGCGACGTGACCAGCGGCCGGTCTCCGGCGATATTGAACTCCGACAGGGTGTCATCCGGAAGACGCTTGCGAATTTCGGTATCAGCGTTGAGATGGCCGACGTCTCCGTGGGCCCGACCGTGACCCAGTTCACACTGAAACCGTCCGAAGGGATCAAGCTTTCCCGCATCACGGCACTCCACAACGATCTCGCGCTCGCGCTCGCGGCACACCCTATCCGCATCGAGGCGCCCATCCCGGGAAAGCCGTTCGTGGGTCTTGAGGTTCCGAACCAGAGCATCGCCACGGTCGGGCTCCGCGAGATGTTGGAGACCCGTGAATTTAAGGAACGAAAGTCGCCGCTGTCGTTCGTGCTCGGCAAAGATGTTACAGGAGGTCCATGGGTCGCGGAGCTCGGAAAGATGCCGCACCTCCTCGTGGCTGGCGCCACGGGTTCGGGCAAGTCGGTCTGCTTGAACATCCTCATCATGTCGCTCCTCTATGCAAACGGGCCTGATGATCTGAAGCTCATTCTCGTGGACCCGAAGCGCGTGGAGTTCCCCGTATACAACAACATCCCGCACCTCCTCACGCCCGTCATCACGAACGTGGAAAATACGGTGAACGCGCTCAAGTGGACGCTCCGTGAAATGGACCGTCGGTTCGACGTGCTCTCGAAGTTCGGCGCGCGCGATCTCGCCACGTATAACCAGCGTTCGGAAGACAAGATGCCGTACCTTGTGTTCGTGGTGGACGAGCTCGCCGATCTCATGGTCACGTCCCAAGCCGAGGTGGAAGGGCCCATCGTCCGCCTGTCGCAGATGGCCCGCGCAGTCGGCATCCACCTGGTCCTCGCCACCCAGCGGCCGTCCGTGGATGTGCTCACGGGGCTCATCAAGGCGAATATCCCGGCACGGGCGGCATTTGCGGTCGCGTCTGCAACCGACTCTCGAACTATCCTGGACCAGATGGGCGCGGAAAAACTGCTTGGACGCGGGGATATGTTGTTCCAGTCGTCTGATATGCCGAGTCCGAAACGCATTCAGGGCGCGTTCGTGACGGACGACGAGGTCCGTCACGTGGTGGAGTTTCTCACCGGGAAGTATGGACCCCCGGATTATGAATCGGCCGTGATTGAAAAGCGGGGAACCGGCGGAACGGCTTTCTCCGGCGGCACGCCGATCGACGACGGCGATTCTGATGCGCTCCTTCCGGAGGCGAAGGAGGAGATTCTGCGGGCGGGGAAGGCGTCCGCCTCGCTCCTCCAGCGCCGGCTCAAGGTGGGCTACGCGCGCGCTGCGCGGCTCCTCGATCTCTTGGAACAGGAAGGGTTTATCGGGCCGGGCGATGGAGCGAAACCTCGTGAGATTCTGAAGGCCGAGTTCACGAAAGGGATGGACCAGGTGCCTGTTCGGTCCCGACAGTCGGATGTCGGCAGTGGGCAGTCGGACGATGATCTCGAAGAGCGCGCGCGGCTCGCGGAAATTGATGAGCTTGCGCGGACACAAGACGATGATGAGCTATGACCTTTCTCCACAAGCGCGTGGGGGAGGGCGCCGGGACCTTCGGCGGCGACTTGCAGGACCTGCGTGAACTGCGCGGCTTCACGGTGGAGCAGGTGGCTCGCGACACGAAGATCCGCGATACGATCATTCGCGCGCTTGAGAACGATCGTCTCCAAGACATCGAGGATCCGGCGTTTATGGAGCGCCACCTCCTCACGTACGTTCGGTTCCTTGGTGGCTACGAACCGTACTTCCTTGCGCGATATCGTGCGAAGCTCGACCTGCTCCAGGCGCGCCGTACTACGCGCGATCTCCTGCCGCGCGCGTTGGGCGTCCGTGGCTGGGATCTTATGGTCGGTCCGCATCTTCTGGGCGTTTTGGGCATCCTCGCGCTTGCCCTCGCGCTCGGGGGCTACGTGTGGTGGCAGGCGCAAGCGGTGGGGACACCGCCACCGCTCGAGATCCAGTCGCCCGCAGACGGCGAACGACTCATGCGCCCGTCCGTGGTAGTGCGCGGGCAGACGATGCCCGAGGCCTTCGTCCGCGTGAACGGACACGATGCGGCCGTGAATAGCGAAGGGGCATTTGAGCTCACGCTCGACGTGAGGCGCGGCACCACGATCATTACGATCGTGGCCCAGAGACGGCGCGGGAGTGAGACGCGCGTGGTACGGCGCGTGGTGTATGACCGTCCGTTGCAGGAGACGGAACTCCTGGACCTTTCCGGAAACACATCGACCGCGACGAGCACGCGGTGACAGGGGGACGATGAAAAAAGCATTTGGTTCCCCACTTCGCTCGGAATGACTCAAGGAGTCTTGTCATTCCGAGTGAAGTGGGGAACCAAATGCTTTTTCTTGCTGTGATCTTCCTGCAGGCGGAGCTGCAACGCGATGCCACGTTGAAGTTGGGCGACTCAGACGACGGGAGGAGAGAGTCTCCCCCGATTTGCATCGGGGAAGGGGCCGCCAAAAGGGCCACCCGGGAAACGTACACCACGTCGCAGTCCTGCCGGCACGAATACTGTCTGATCGAGATTCAGGCTACGCTCGACGTTTCGAAGCGTCAATCATCCGGCCTGTGCATGATGTCCGACCGAGTCGGAGACCCTGCAGAGGCCCCCACGAGAGATTCGTGTGGGGCGCGGGTAGGGACGAGGCGATGAATGCCCCGGCCATGCGAGGAGCGTCTATCAGTTGCAGCGCGACGATGTCGTGGCGGATCTGGTCACGGGGTGTACGCGCGGACTACTTGCGTCGCGGAAAACGTTCAGACCATGTGGGTCGCGCGATCTGAATATGTTTCTTGGTGAGGCGCGATTCGTTATATTTTTTCCGTCGGTTCACAGCGTCCATGAGCACGCTCCACACTATCACGACGAAGACGGCAAGCGCTGAGAAGTACAGTACGTGATCCAGAAACGTATAAAGAAACGGTGGACTGTTCGACACGGCTTTCTCCATGACATCCCTCCTGACTTCAGATGGAATCTTTGGGTTTCTTAGCGTACGTACTGCCAACCCTCATGTCAATGACGGTGACAAATGAAACCCGTTCATCTGAATTCCGTCACGAATGATGGAGGGCAGTGAACGTGTCAGCAGTCGAAGGCGTGGTCGCGTTCGTCTGTATGGTACTCGCGCTCGATGACGAACGAGGCTTCACACCGCATCTGGAGCTTGCCGTCAACGCCCACGATCCAGCCGGAGGTCTCTTTGAAGGAGCTGAACTGGTACCGCTTGCGAAGCAGCGTGAGACACGTTTGGTAGCCCTGGAGGTTCACGATGATCGTGGCAGGCGTTTCATGCCGCGCCCGGACCTGCTCCGGCAGGTCCATGCCCACGATCGTGACGTCGTCTTTGAAGAAGACGGCCCAGGTCAGCATCTCTTCGAGCGCATCCGCCCAAGAGAGGTCTTGGTTCATGGATCACCTTCCTGTGTATGGTTCTGTGCCTCGTCTGTGTGACCCGCCCAGCGCGTCATACGGACGAGGCGGGGAGGCGAAAGAATGTGCCATTCCTCCGCCTCCCTCTCGAGTTAAGTGTAGATTCCGTCTCACGAGGGGTAGTGCGAAACGGGAATCCTGCAGGGGTCCGCGGAACGGATGAATCCGGACAGCGGTCTATACTGCCCGCCTGCATGCAGGCGGGCGTGGGCAGCGGAACCAGCATGGAGGCGCCGCCGCCCGAGCCTCTCTCCTCTTGTGGAGGGTGCGGTGCGTCCGGAAGGACCACCGCGCGGCGAACGTCAGCATGGGAACGTTCGCGACCCCTCAACAATTTCTCTCCTCTTCGGCCCCCGTTGGACGGGCAGACCGAAATCCGTTCCGGTGCAACGCACCGAACCGGATTTCGGCCCCTGTCTCACTGCCTGCATACAGGCGGGGAGGGGACCGGTTTGAAGGTTCGATCCCGCAGGACGGGATCTCTTCGTCGTTCGTCCCGCCATCGGCGGGACAAGCGTCGGAGAGATCCGCAGTCCGTCGCACACACCCCGAATGAACGGGGCGGGCGACGGACCGCGGGAGTGCAGGTTGCTTCAGTTGGCGCCGGTGACCGCACTCGGGGTCACGGGTTCATCCGTCGCGGGACGAGTCTCGGTTACGGGCGCGGCAGCCGGAACAGGCGCGGATCCGGCAACGGTGGGGGTTGCAGCTTCCGCCTCACCCTCGTCGTCGTCCGTCTCTTCGACGGTCTGCGATGCGAGCTTGTTGTGGCTCGCGTCTGGCCAGAACGTGAGGAGCTGCTCGAGGAGTCCCGAGGCGCGGAACACGTCGATGTTGCGCACGACTTCCACCCACTGCTTCTTTCGAATGATGACGGCCCACCCGGGCTCGTCGCCCTCCTTGTCGTGTACCGGAAGCGCACCGATCACGATGCTGTCCACGTACCTTGCCGGATCTTCGAGGCTAACGGCCTCGGTCCGGTCGATGGGCGCATACACGAAGTGCTTCTTGCGCGACCGCCTGCTGCCGGGCATGTATGCCTGATTCAGGTTGGCCGGCTCCATCGCCTTCAGTACGTGGGACCAGGGGATCGAGAGCTCCTGGGAGCAGGGCGCCATCTCCGTCCATGTTTGGACGGTTGCACCGTCTTCGGGGTTCGTCCGCACCCCCTTCCGTTCACGGGTGCACATGGGCACGCCGCGGCGGTCGGTGGGAACGGGTGGGTCGCTCAACTCGAGCTCGTAGAGGACGATGTCGCCCTTTGCGATCGCGTCGAACACCTTCTCGGGGAGGTTGGGAATCCCGCGCTCGCCGAGGAAGCTCCGCAGCATCTTTTTCGCGTACTTCTCCTTGCGGAGCTCGTGGTGCGTGTCTTCCAGATCCGCCTGCGCGGCCCTCACGGCCTTGCGGAGCGCATCGCGACGCGGCAGGTCCACGGGCGCCGGATTCGCGGCGCGAAGGTCCATGAGCTCTCTGTCGAGCCGGTCGGTCTTCTCTTCGCTTTCTCGGAGGAGCTTCTTCTGGTCGTACGTGAGGAATCGCTTCTGATTCCGCCGATCCACGAGGCGCTTGATCTCGCGTTTCGCCGCGTCGAATTTCGTCAGACGCTCGGCGAAACCGGGCACCTTCGCGAAGTGCTCCTGGCAGGCGATGTCGACCGCCTGGAGCTCGGTTTCCGCCGCGCGGAGCGCATCGCGCGCACTTCGCGTCTTGTCGTCGTCCGTGATGGCCTCCTCGAGGTAGTCATCGAACTTCCTCGAGAAGTCGCCCACCCGGACAACGAGGTGGATGTCCACGTGCGGGTACAGGGTCGCCTTCTCGTCCGCAACCTTCCGGTCGCGGAAGAGCTTGCTTCGCCCAAGCACCTGGTTCGTGAACGTGAGCGCGATCTGCGGGTGTCCCACCTTCTTCGGCGTCCTGAAGGCGTCCGAATTCGTGATGAGGTTGAGGGTGATGCCTGAACGGATGCGCGTAGGCCTGTCGTTCTCTTCGGTCGTCATCGCGTGCCTTTCTTTCTGAAGGATCCCCAAACACTCCTGCTGCCTATCCCGGGCGTATTCCCGGGTATAGCTGCAGGATGCGTCGGAGACCCCGTGGCGGTGTGTTGTGCTTGCCGCGGACAGCGTGGTGGCGTGGCGGAATTGCCGCGCCGGTCTCCCGAGCCGTCCCGTCCACATGTGGGCGGGGCATGTCGGAGATCAAAACCTGCAATTATGAGTTTAGCCCACGCCGACACCCGTTCTGCGCGTGCGCGCCGGCGTCGGTCATGAGCCAAGTGATGTTCTGTTGTGAAGCTGCGACCCCGTCGGATAACGGAGTGGTCGTTGTGGGATCCGCACCCATTCGTGTCTTCGGGTTACTGTGCCCGTCCCGCCGTCGGCGGGATATTTTTTGGCGTGAAGTACCCGAGCAAGCGGGAGCGTGGGAGAACGAGTCGACACGAATGCCCGGGGGCATCCGTTCCAACCGCTTCTCCGTCCCTCACGGCGCCCCTCGATTTGCGAGGCGTCATCAGGGGCGGGGAATGTGAGCGTACGCGGCTTCGCCGCTTTTTCCAAGCCTCGGGGTTACCGGCCGATCCATCGCTTCAGGTCCGGCGAGTCGGGAATGGAGAGCCATACAGCGAGGCTCAATGGGCCCGGTCGCCGGGCCGGAAGCGACGGCGTGCCGTGTGAATCGCGGGAGTGTGTCTTGCAGGGGCGGGTCTGCGTA
>DATMXG010000050.1:0-8028 GCA_035561755.1 Methylomirabilis sp. (SeqCode) | reverse complement strand
CCCAGTCCCCAGCTCCTCGATATTTCCCGCCGTGACCTCGAATGCACTCTCAGCCAGCAGCTTCATCTCCCCTTCCTTCTCTTGCGGACGACCTGACACACATACGATCTTGTCCGCCTCCCACAGTCCGGGCTGGTCCTGGTACACGCGCGGGAACACGACTACTTCGACGGACCCGGAAAGATCTTCAAGGGTCGCGAATACCATGGGCTCGTTCGACTTCGTGAATATTTTCTTGGCGTCCGTAAGGATCCCGCCACACCGAACCTTCTTCTCGCGTTTCAGGTCGACAAGCTGTGCGATGGGCGTGAAGTAGTCGCGGAGTCGGTCGGACGTCTCTCGGAACGGATGCTCGGAAACGTAGAGACCCAGAAGCTCCTTCTCCCACACGAGCTTCTCGCGGTTCGTGGCCTGCGGAGAAGGTTTGAGGCGGAGAACCGGAGCCGTGTCTGTTCCGAGACCCATGAACAGGTTTGACTGGCCGCTCGACGCTTCGGATTCGACACGCTTGTGGTACTCGAGCAGCGTGTCGGCGTTGAAGAGCAGCTGGTTCCGTTCTCCGAACCGGTCGAGCGCGCCGCTCTTCACGAGCGCCTCGAGCGATTTTTTGTTGAACGCCCGGCCAGGGACGCGCTTCGCGAAGTCCGCGATGTCCGTAAACGGTCCGCTCTTCTTCCGTTCGCGCACAACTTCTTCGACCATGTCCTCGCCAAGGCCTTTGATGGCGAGCAGACCGAACCGCAGCGTTCCCCTCCCTGTTGGGATACTGCGACCGTCTGAAGATTCCAAGCGCTCGCGCTGCTTCGTTTCGGCAATCGGCAATCGGGACCGAGCAGCGTCCGATTGCCGATTGCCGAAACCTACAGAGGCAGCCTTGCCATCAGCCACGCGCTTCACAGTATCCTTCACCACCGAGAACCTCTGGAACGATTCATTCACATCCGGCGGCAACACCGTCATCCCCATCCGCCGGCATTCTTCGACTTCGATGGTGACGCGGTCGATGTTGTTGCAGTCGGAATTCAGGAGTCCGGCCATGAAACACTCGGGATAGTGCGCTTTTAAATACGCCGTCTGATATGCGATCATGGCGTAACAGGCCGCGTGGCTTTTATTAAAACCATAGGCGGCGAACTCCTCGAACTGTTGGAAAATCTGCTCTGCGATAGGCCGTCCCACGCCGTTTTTCACAGAACCTTCCACGAACTTGGTCCGCATTTCCGCCATGAGCTTTGCGATCTTCTTACCCATGGCTTTCCGGAGCGTGTCGGCTTCACCGCCCGTGAATCCAGCCATGTCTTTTGAGACCTGCATCACCTGTTCCTGGTACACCGGAATGCCATACGTGTTCCGGAGCGCGTTTTCGAGAAGCGGGTGGGCATACGTAATCTTCTCCCTGCCATGCTTACGCGCGATGAAGGATTCGATGAACTGCATGGGACCGGGGCGATACAGCGCCACCATGGCGATGATGTCTTCGATCTGCGTGGGCTTCAGGTCTTTGATGTACCGCTTCATGCCGTCGGATTCCAGCTGAAAGACGCCCGTCGTCTCCGCGCGACCAAGGAGGTCAAATGTCACTTCATCGTCGAGCGGAATCGCATCGATGTCCACGCGGTCGCCGTGGACCGCTTCTACGATCTCGATGCAATCGCGGATCACCGTGAGGTTCGAGAGCCCGAGGAAATCCATCTTGAGGATCCCTGCGACTTCGGCCGAGTGGAGCGAATATTGGATCACGCGCTCCACGTCGCCGCCCTGGGCCTTCTGCACGGGGGCGTATTCCACCAGCGGCGCGGGCGAGATCACGATGCCGCACGCGTGTTGCGACGCGTGGCGCGCCGTGCCCTCGAGCTTGATGGCGAGATCGATCAGCTGTTTTGTGCGCGGGTCTGACTGGTAGGCGGAACGAAGCTCCGGGTTGTCTTTGGCAGACTCTGCGAGCGGGATGTGGCGGCCCTGCACCGGCGGCGGGATGACTTTCGCCACACGATCCACCTCCTGAAAACTCCAGCCGAGCACGCGGGAGACGTCCCGTACTGCCGCGCGCGCGGCCATCGTTCCGAACGTGATGATGCCCGCCACGTGGTCGCGGCCGTACTTCCCCATCACGTACTCGATCACGTCCTTGCGCTTCACGTCGTCGAAGTCCAGGTCGATATCCGGCATGGAGATGCGATCCGGGTTCAGGAAACGTTCGAAGAGAAGCCCGTAGATCAGCGGATCCAAATTCGTGATCTTTAAAGAATACGCAACGATGGACCCGGCAGCGGAGCCGCGGCCCGGACCCACGATCACCCCGTGCTCCTTCGCCCAGTTCACGTAGTCCTGGACGATCAGAAAGTACGAGGCGAACCCCATCCGTTCAATAGTCTCGAGTTCGAAGGTCAAACGATCGACGGCTTCTTGCGACGGGTGTGCGCCGTACCGATCTCTGAGACCCGTCTCGCACAGCTCTCGAAGGTACCCGTCCACGGTCTTCCCCGCCGGCACGTCGAACGACGGCAGATGGTTCTTGCCGAGCTCGAGCGTCACATTGCAGCGGTCCGCGATCCGCCGCGTGTTCGCGACCGCCTCGGGGACGGCTTCGAACGAGGCGACCATGTCGAGCGGCGCGTTCATCGAGTGGTCGATGTTACTGATGGAGTAACGGTTCTGGTCTGTCAGCAATTTTCCGTCATGGATGCACTGGAGCGCATCCTGCGCCTCGCGGTCGTCCGGGTGAAGGTAGTGAACGTCTTTCGTAGCCACGAGCGGCGCGCCCGTCGCTTTCGATAAGGCGACGAGTTTCTCATTAACGTCGTTCTGCGTTGGACTCTCGGGGTGGTGGACGAGCTCGAGGAAAAAATTGTCCGCGCCGAAAATGCCCTGGTAATCACGAACGAGATCTTCCGCTCGCGCCTCATCGTGACTCGCGAGCGCTTTCGGAATCTCTCCTTTCAGGCAACCGGAGAACGCGATAAGGCCGTTCGACCATTTCGCGAGCGACGCCTTGTCCGTCCTTGCGCGATAATAAAAGCCTTCAAGAAAGGCTTCGGACACGATCTTGAGCAGGTTCTGGTAACCCTCGTTCGTCTCGGCGAGCAACGTGAGGTGATACGACGCGTCATCGACTCTCGCACGCTTGTCCGTGAGCTTGTGCGGCGCTACGTTGATCTCGACCCCGATGATCGGTTTGATCCCTGCCTTGCGCGCAGCCTCGTAGAACTCAATGGCACCATACAGCGCCGCATGGTCCGTGAGCGCGATCGCGTCGTACCCCAGTTCTTTCGCGCGCTCGACCAGATCCTCCGGATCGCCCAACGCATCCGACAG
Source organism: Methylomirabilis sp. (SeqCode) (assembly GCA_035561755.1). Lineage (GTDB taxonomy): Bacteria > Patescibacteriota > Patescibacteriia > 2-12-FULL-60-25 > 2-12-FULL-60-25 > 2-12-FULL-60-25. The sequence continues at coordinate 4,713 of DATMXG010000050.1, read as the reverse complement.
CGAATACATCGAGTGGGCGTGCAGGTGGACGAAGGGAGACGGGTCGGGCATATGGGTTCCCGCTGACGGCACAAGGCCTGCGGGACGTTCGTGCGGGAAGCGTAACGGGCGTGCCCTGGATTCGCAAACGCGCCGTTCAGACCGCTGAGACGCAATATCCCGCGACAAGCGGATTCCCCCACCACACGTCATTCCGACCGAGGGAGCGCCACATTGTCGTTTTGAATGACAACGTTATTCGCGACCGAGCGGAGGAACCGCTTTCCCACCTCAAAGGTTGGAAAGCGGTTCCTCCGCTCGGTCGCCAAAAACGCAGAACCTCATAGGGAGTCCACAGGGCGACCTCGGTCGGAATGACGTGTGGTGGAGGCACGCGTCTTGCAGGAGCGTCATCCTAACAATGGGGACCCCGCACCGAAATAAAACGTCCCGCCTGCATGCAGGCGGGACGCCGATCATTCTTCGTCTTCGTCGGTTTTCCTCCGCTTCTTCTTCCCCCGTTTGTTCATCATGCCCATCACCATTTTTCCGCCTTCGGCGATCGCACCCAGGTACGAGGCGGACGATTCCACGCGCTCTTTAATGTTCATGACCGCGCGCTCGAGCTTCGCGACTTTGTCTAACGCCCCTTTAACGGTGCGGTTCGCGCGGTGTGCAAGCAACGCCGCCTCGAACAAAAGCCACGTCAGCATCACGCCGATCCACACGGCCGCAACCGCGAGGACGAAGTAAAGCAAATCGAGCGTGTTTCCAATGGTCATAGCCCCTTCGTGAGCATGATAGCACACTTTCCTTCTCCCTGTACGGGCGGGTCTAAGACCCGCCCCCCTTCAGAATGCTCTTGGACCTGCCCGTACAGGTCGCTTCTGCGGCCCCTTATCGTATCTCCGCCTTGAATTTCTCCCTCAACCCCAGCACCGTCTTCTCAAGTATCGCATCAACATCTTCGGTCTTTAGCGTCCGTTCCGACGACGCGAATGTGAGGTGCATGGCGACGGACTTCTTCCCTGCAGGCAGACCCTCACCTTCAAACGTATCAAACCATTCAACCTTCACGATCATTGGGTCGGTGCGCGAAATCGTCCGCGCGATGTCGTCGTATTCCACCCGCGCGTCGACCACCACCGCAAGGTCGCGTTTGGACTCGGGGAAGACGGATGGCGGCGCGTAGCGTCGCGTTGTCGACGCCATACTGAACACTTCTTTCAACGGACAATCGATCATGGCCACGCGCCCCATAATTTTGAAGTTTTGGACGATCGCCGGCGACACTTCGCCCACCGACGCGATCAGTTTTTCGTCTTTGAATGCCTGGACAGACCGGCCCGGATGCCAAAATCCGACTTCCGCGTTCCGCCGCCAGCTCACATCTTCGATCCCAAACTCATGGAACAGGTGTTCGACAAATCCCTTGGCCTCCCTCCATCCCTCATCACCGACGAGAAACGCGCATCCCATCTCCAATGCCTCTTCCGGCAGATCGGTCCAACCCACTGCCGTCTGCCGACTGCCCACTGCCTTCGGCGGATAATAGACATTCGCGACCTCGAAGAGCCGCTGAACGCGGTACCGTTCTTCGTTCTCCGCGACGATCTGCAGGAGAGACGGGAGCAGCGTCGTCCTCATGAACGCGAAATCGGACGTCAGCGGGTTTTGGACGTGGAGACAGACCGACGGGTCGTATCCTGCCTTGCGATACACATCGTCCGATGTGAACGAGTACGAGTAGATCTCCGTGAGTCCTGCTCCTTTCGCGATAGTGCGGAGCCGGTCTTCCCACGCGAGCTCCGCATCCATCCTACGCGAGACGGGCTGGCCGACAGGAAGGAGCGGAGGAATGTTCACGTAGCCATACACGCGCGCAATTTCCTCAACGAGGTCCTGACCGGATTCGACATCATGGTCGCGCCACCATGGAACAGTCGCGTGAATCGTTCCTCTTCCGCGGACAGAAACTTTGAAGCCGAGGTCACGCAGGATACCCACCTGTCTGGCCCTTGGAATCACAACCCCGATCTTCCTGTCCACTTCCGCGGTCGTGATGGAATACGCGGGAGCCTTGAACTTCCCGGCACGAACGTCTGTCGGTGCGGACGAGACGTGACCGCCGCACAAGTCGAGCGTGAGTTCGACTGCGCGCGCGAGTGCGAACGGCAGAGCTTCGGTGGAAAGACCTTTCTCAAATCGTAACTGCGAGTCGGAGTAAACGTTCAAGCGACGTGCCGTGCGGCGAACGGACACGGGATCGAACGTGGCGGCTTCAAAAATAACGTCTGCGCTCGTGTCCGTGACGCTGCTCCGCTCCCCGCCGATCACGCCGGCGATAGCAACCGGCTTCTCCGCGTCCGCAATCACGAGCGTCTTGTCGTCGAGCTCGTACTCCTTGTTGTTCAGCGCCTGAATTTTCTCGCGCGGACGGGCGAGACGTACGTGGATTTCCGGGCCCTTGTCCCCCATCTTCAGTTTCGCCGTATCAAATACATGCATCGGTTGCGCCATCTCCAACATCACATAATTCGTGATGTCGACGAGCCGCGAGATCGAATTGAGACCCGCAGACGCGAGGCGTCGTTTCATCCACCACGGCGACGGTCCGTTTGTGACACCCGAGACGCGCACCGCCATGTAGCGGGGACAGAGACGCCGATCAGCGACTGTTACCGCAACCCCGGTAGGGGCGCGGTTTCCGCGCCCCGATTCGGGGCGGGGTGACCCCGCCCCTACCGGGGCCGGTTTCCAGAAAAACTTCTTCCCCAAAATGGCACTCGCCTCGCGTGCGAGACCAACCATACCCATAGCATCCACGCGGTTACTCGTGACTTCGATGTCCATCACCACGTCGTCGGTAAGACCGAGGGCATCGGCCAGCGGCGTGCCGGGTTTGACCCTGATCTCCGGCAATGCGACGCCAAGGTCCAATATCTCCCGATCCGCGTGCGGGAATGCGTCCGCGAGGCCGATTTCGTTCGCAGCGCAGATCATCCCTTCGCTCTTCACGCCGCGAATTTCTGCAGGCTGCAACTTCACCCAATCTCCGACTCCGTGCCACCGGATCTTGGCACCCACCTGCGCCACGGCGACCCACTGATCCTTCTTGAGATTCGATCCGCCGCACACGATCGTTGCCTTCGTTGTCCCGAGATTCACGGTCGCGAGACGCAACTTATCGGCATTCGGATGTTTTTTAACCTCGATCACATGTCCCACGACGACCCTATTCAGCATCTCACCCACCGGATGGATCTTTTCGACGGCCGGACCTGACAGCGCCATGCGACGCGCAAACTCCTCCACCGTGACGCCTTTCAGGTTCACGTAGTGCTTCAGCCAGTCGTAGGAAACGAGGGAGTTCATGTTGGTTACGAATTACGAATGACTCACACGAATACACGAATGATAAATTCGTGATTTCGTAAGCCCATTGGTAATTCGTATGTTCGTCCCATATTCGTAATTCGTAACCCAACTAAAACTGCTCCAAAAATCTCAAGTCATTCTTATACAACGTCCGAATATCATCGAGCTGCACGCCGCTCTTCATGAGCGCCGTTCGTTCAACGCCCCAACCGAACGCGAGACCGGAATATTTCTTAGGATCGAGGCCCGCGGCTTTGAGCACGTTCGGATGGAGCATTCCGGCGCCGCCGAGTTCGAGCCAGCCGCGCTTGCAGGTGCGGCACTTCTGGCGGTCGGGACCAAGGCCGGTGCCGTTGCACACGCCGCAGGAAATATCGAATTCAAAGGACGGCTCGGTGAAACGGAAGTGGTGCGGACGCAGGCGCGCGCGGCGTTCCGGACCGAAGTATTCCTTAGCGAAGTAATCGAGCGCACCGATCAGATGCGCGAGCGACACGTCCTTGTCCACATACACGCCGTCGAACTGGTGAAACATGGGCACGTGCGTCACGTCGATCTGGCGACGGTACGTCTTCGCGATGTTGATGGCGCGGATGGGGGGCTTCTCGGACGCGAGGATACGCGCGGTGCCGGATGTGGCGTGCGGGGTCAGAATCATCTTCCCCCACTTGGGGTGGACGATGGTGTCCATTCCGCCGGAGGCGGATGCGCCACCGGCGCAGAAAAACGTTTCCCACTCATCTCGCGCCGGGTGATCGGGCGGCATGTTGAGCGACTCGAACGCGTACCAGTCCCACTCGACCTCTGGCTCACGCGTGCGCACGAAGCCGATGCGTTCAAAGATCGCCGTGATCTCGCGGATCGCTTGCGTCACAAGATGGAGGTGGCCTTCGGGAGGACGAGAACCGGGTTCCGTGACATCCACGCGCTCGCGGTCGGCCACGGACGAAGCCGCAGAGGCCGCGAGACGTCCCCGTGCCGCCGCAATGCGCCGCTCGCCCTCCATCTTGACATCGTTCGCCATCCTCCCAAGTTCGCGACGCTCCGACTCGGGCAGCGACCCGAGCTGGCGCAGGATGTTTGTAAGCTCGCCCTTGCGTCCCAAAAAACGAATTTCAGCCGCTTCAAGACCGGGCAGGGAAGACGCGGCGTCCACGGCCTTCAGCATCTCGTCTTTCAGGGCACGTAGCTTCTCCGAGACCATAATGGGGACATCTTACAGGAAAGTCGGGTCGAGGCGAACGCCCCACCAAACGTCATCCCGAGCTCGTCGCCGCATGAGGGTGGCAGGAGCTCTGGGTTTCCTGGCGACAAGCGAGAGCCTGCCCCGAGCGAAGCCGAGGGGGACCCCTGTGC
>DATMXG010000049.1:0-3857 GCA_035561755.1 Methylomirabilis sp. (SeqCode) | reverse complement strand
CACGATTTTGCGTGCATGACAAAAGGGGCATGAAGGTTTGTACATGCCCCATTTCAAGCGGTATTTTGATCTTCAGGGCAAATTCTACCCTCTGTTCAGGAAAGAACGGAGGTTTCCATCAACCAAAAATGTTCCAGTGCGATTGTCTAACGGGGTTGACGTTTGCCCCATTTTGTTGTATGTTTTCACGTCCGTCGCATGCCCCGATGGTGGGGCTGTGCGCGGCGTGAACCTTCACACCATTCCTTCCTGGACGCTCCAGAGAAAAGGCAAGAACGATGGACCAGTACCAGTACGTGCGCGGCGTGGTCGTTGGCGGCAGATACAAGCTGGAAGAGCCGCTCGGCGCAGGCGGCATGGCAGAGGTTTGGAGGGCCACGGATCAGAGGATGACCTGCTCCGTGGCGATCAAGTTCATGAAGTTCGACCTGCTACGCACGTCGCTCCTCGGACCGCCTACGGGCGCTTCCACGCAACAGGAGCTCGTCGCGAAGCAGTTCTCCGATCGCTTTATCCGCGAAGTGCAGATCATGGGGAAGCTCATCCAGGATTACAACCGGAGCTACCTCGTGAGGATTCACGACACGGATACGGACGACTACGGGAACCTGTACTACGTCATGGACTACGTGCAGGGCCGTCCGCTCGAGGCGGAGATCGACGCCCACGCGAACCGCATGGGTCTCCCGTCGCCGGGCGAATTCGTCGTCGGAGCGAACCAGGCGGCGCGCAACCGCGTGCCGCGCACCGTGTACCCGATCCTCGACCTCTACCGGTTGAGCGATCAGATCCTGGACGTGATCGGTTACCTCCACGCGAACAGCGTGATCCATCGCGACATCAAACCGTCGAACCTCATGCTCGTGCGCGATACGGATGGAAGGCCTTCCATCCGCCTCCTCGACTTCGGCATCGCGAAGATCGCCGACGAGGCCCTCTCGGCCGTGCAGCAATCCTCCCGGATGAAGCTCACGCTCGAGAACCAGCAGATGGGGACGCCGGACTATATGCCCGAGGAATCGTTCTTCGGACGCTCGCTGCCGGACGAGACGGGCAAGGCCTGGGAAACAGGTCCGTACACGGACCTGTACGCCGTGGCCATGATCCTCTTCGAGGCGGTGACGGGCCGTATGCCCTACGTGGAGCTGAACAACCAGGAGCGCATGTGGATCCTCCGGAAGTACGAGATTCCGGTGCCGGACCCCGGGTACTTCGTGGAAGACCTGAATCCGCGGCTCCGCGACGTGATCCTGAAAGGGCTCGCGAAGCAGCCGTGGATGCGCTACCAGGACGCCACGATCATGCGGAACGACCTCCGTCTCGCGGAGAAGATCGACAAGGAGCGGATTCACGCGGTGTCGGAAGCGCAGACGCTGAATACGCCTATCCCGTTGTCGTATCAGCCGACCGTTCCGCACGAACGCGTGAGCCCGCTTCCGGCCGCAAGCGCACATCCCGCGCCACTGCCGGAACCCCCGTCGCACGAGTCGGACGAGATTCGTCTGACGGTTGAGAGGCAACCGACCGACGATGTTCCTCCGGCAGAGGGACGAACGCGGACCACGCTGAAAAGCGTGTCGGACGAGGATCTTCCGCCACGTCCGTCTTCCAAAGTCGTTCCGGCGCTCGTCGCGGTTTTCGCGGTACTTTTCGCGGCAGGCGCGTACCTGTTCCTGTATGCGCCGTCCCAGTCGAAGGCGCCCGCGACCGCACCGGTCGAGGCACCGACCCTCGCGAACACGGCCGTCCAGACGAGCGTGCCGCCCACTCCCCCGACACCGGTTATTCCGGTGTCGGATCGGGAGCGGCGCAAGGCCGGACCGCCCAACGTTTCGGCCGAACAGGCATTCAAGACCGGGCGCATGATCGCGTCCGGGCCTGCGAAGGACTGCCGTGGCGCAATCCCGTTCTTCGAGGAGGCTCGCAAGGCGGCCCCGAACTGGCCGAACGCGTACCTGGAGCTCGGGGAGTGCCAGCGCAAGCTGGGTCGCCTCGACCAGGCACGCGAGTCCTACCGTATCTACGCCTCGTTCGAGGGCGTGCCGCCGCTTCCGCCGGCCGCGCTCGCCCTCGTGAGGTGAATCACGCACCCCACCCGTTTCTCACGGGTGGGGTGCTTCTTATTATCGTCATCCCGACCGACCACGCCATTCATGAATGGCGGGGAAGCGGAGTGACCCCACGAAGCGTCATCCCGACCGAATGAGGCCGCATGTCCAAGTGCGGCCGAATGAGCGGAGGGACCGCTTTCAGGCATCGCGCTAATCAGGAGCCGCAAGCATCCTACGCGAAGACGACGTGAGGTTACGAACAATCGTATGGCTCGAAAGGGGTCCCTCCGCTCGGTCGCCGCGAAACGGCGCGCTAGTAACTGTCGCACGCGGCGACCTCGGTCGGGATGACGCCTAATTAGGAGGCGACCTCGGTCTGGACGTTTGTGTGGGGTCTGGTTGCTGCAGCCATTATGTCGGGTTAGGCTATCCATCGATATGATCGGCTCCCTTCGCGGTCGTGTGCTCGCGCTTGATTCGGCCAAGGTCCTCCTCGACGTGAACGGGGTGGGCTTCCGCGTGTTCGCGGCTCCCACCACGCTCACCACGCTCACGATGGGCGAGGAAGTGCTCCTCCACGTGCACGACCACGTGCGTGAGGACGCACGCGACCTGTACGGGTTTTTGACCGCGGACGAGCTTGCGCTCTTCGAACGGCTCATCTCGATTTCCGGCGTGGGTCCCAAAGCAGGCATGAGCATCCTGTCGGTCGGAAGCGCGGAGACGGTGAAGCGCGCGATCATGAACGGGGACCTCGCCACGCTCACGTCCGCGCCCGGCGTAGGCACGAAGATCGCGCAGAAGATCGTGCTCGAGCTCAAAGGTCAGCTCGTAGACGTGGACGTCGCGATGGGTCCGGACCGCGAAGTCGTCGACGCGCTCGTGAGTCTGGGCTACTCCGTACACCAGGCACGCGCTGCACTGAAAGGCGTATCAGCCGACGTCACGGACATGAGTGAACGGGTGCGGGAAGCGCTGCGGAGTTTAAGCCAGTAGTCGAATTTCAAATTTCAAAATCCAAATGTCAAATCAATGTCAAAGGTCAACGTTCAAACCTCGCAGTGTTGTCATTTGAAATTTGACATTGATTTGACATTTGGATTTTGAAATTTGAAATTCGACTCATGCCTCTCATCGAAGTCACAGACTCCAACGCGTGGGACGGCTTCATCGCCGCCCAGCCCCGGTCCCAGTTCACCCAATCCTGGGCATGGGGCGAGTTTCGCGCGTCTCAAGGCCAGTCGATCCAGCGTCTCGCGCTGGTTGGACCGGATGGGAAATGGGACGCAGCCGCGTTATTCGCCTATCACCAAAAACCGATCGTCGGCGGGTATTGGTACGCCCCGCGCGGACCCGTTGTCCGATCGGATCTGGAACCACACGCCGGTGACATCGTCGGACGGTTCATGGACGATCTCTCGAAGCGCGGCCTGCCCCGTCGCGCCTTCTTCTGGCGCATCGAACCCCCGTATCACGCATCCGTTTTCCGCTTTCCGCTTGGAGCCTGCCCCGAGCGACGCCGAGGGGCGCAGCCCGGTCTCGTCCGCTCCCACGCCTACATGCCGGCCTCAACGCTGCTCGTCGATCTGTCGAAGACTGAAGAACAGCTCTTGACTGAAATGCATGAGAAGACGCGGTACAACGTGCGCGTGGCCGAGCGGAACGGCGTCACGGTCCGCGCGGCGTCATCGCCGGACGACATCGACACCTTCCTGCGGCTGAACGAAGAAACGGCCGCGCGCGACCGGTTCGTATCGCAGCCGTCGGAATACATCCGAGCCACGTTCGAGTTCCTGCAGTCGCGCG
>DATMXG010000048.1:0-2134 GCA_035561755.1 Methylomirabilis sp. (SeqCode) | reverse complement strand
TTCGTAGGGGCGGGTCTAAGACCCGCCCGTACATTGCCTGCACATACGGGAACCCCACATGGATCGGGGCTCATCCTGACGGGTATGGAGGAAGCTCGCACGTACGGCATAAGCCGCGTGCGAGCGGAACGCGTCCGACCGTGCGGAGAGTCCAGCCGAAGCCGGAGTCTCGTGCGGTCGTTCGCATCACCTGCGGCGGCTGCGCCCGGGCGGCAGTAGCCGCCGGACGCAGTCGGTTCACAGGGGCCCCTCCATACCTGTCGGGACGAATGTTCCTATTGAGGCCCTATTGAGGCACTTCTCAGGAACAAAAATGCGCCCTTCAGGAGAGCGCATCGCGCACGTCGTCCTCTGTTCGGACCACGTACGGGCGGCGGTGTCCGTGGTGTACGGACCCGCATGGGCACGATCGTCCGCGGACGGGACTTCAACCGTCGCGAATCCTCATGCCGGCTAGCTCTCCTCACCTGGCAATCGGTTGTGATGGCTCCACCAGCAAAATGCTGGACCGGGCAAGTTATCAGTTTTCGGGGGAAATGTCAAGGGAACCATTCTCATCACATTTATCGTCACTATTATGCTTCGTTTGGCCAATAGATCTTTCAGATTAGACGTGGAAAACAGAAAACCGGTCAGCCTGGGAGGGAAGAGGCTGACCGGTCAGTGTTGGTCTGTGTGGAATGCGGACGAGGGCGTCGGCTCACGGGTTCTCCTGCGCGCACGGATGCGGAGGATGATCCCCGCGATCGCCACGATCATGAGGGTGACGGGCCACGCGGCTTGGAGGACGGCGGCCACGCGGCCGCGGTAGAAGGGTGGAGGTTCACTGTCGTAGAACGCCCGCTCGATCGCGAGGAGGGTGAAGAGCCCGACCGCGGAGTAGGCGAGGCTCGCCGCCACGAGGAGGATCCACCAGAAGAGCTCTGCGCCCGCGTTCATGGTTCCTCGATGCCGATGAACTGGATGTCGGCGGGCGCCCTTCGCTCCGACGGCTCGTGGTACCAGCCGGCATCCACCATGCGCTCGTTCACGATGAGGATGACGATGAGGCTGTAGACCGCGAGCGATACGCGCATCCACGGTTCTTCTCCCGGGGCGAACGCGACGATCTGGAGGAGCGTGACCGTACAAAACGCGATCACGCATCTCACGAAACGTTTCGCGAATTCACGCGTCACAGCTCCACCCTCTCCGACGGAACGGGCGTGAACCATTCGCGTTCCACCACGTACGGGGCCGTGTACGTCCCTTCCAGGAGCAGGAAACGGTTGATGGTTCGTTCCTGGTCGCTCTGTTCGTAGTGGAGATCACGCGGCTGGTCGATCGCCACGTCCACGGAATGTCGAACCGGTTCGACACCGGGCGGCGGCACGGCCGACCGGCCGCTGTTGAATCCGGTTCCGAATCCGATCGCGAATGCGGCGATGAGCCCGAACGGCACGATGAGCGATCTTACGGTCATGAGTTGTCCTTTCGAAAGGTACCGAGATCATCTTGCCATGGGAGAACGTGCGGAGGCGATGTCCCATGTCCGTACGGTATGCACGGAGGCTTCTGTTCCAAACCGGCGCACGGCGTGGTTCGGGACGGCACAGTACATCATACATTTTCGTTTCAATCAAGCCCCGGGCCCGGGACCCGTCAGGACGCATTTCAGGTCGTCAGGAAGTCGGGGGTGGAGTGAGAGCTTTTTCAGAGCCGTTGCGTCGCTGAAACCTTCCTTTGACGCAACCCGCATTGGAAGAAGATCGAGTTTCGCCCCCGACTTCCTGACGTCCCGAAAAGATCCCCGCCCCCCAAGTCTTCAATGCTTCAGGGGTGGTGCATTGCTAGCTTGAATTCCCATTACCATTCGCGTGTTCGCGATCTTCGCGTTTCCGCGCGCTCCGACGGTACGTCTTCTTGCTTTTGAACGTCTGCGTTTGCCGGGTTCCGGTCTTCCGGATCTTCCGGTCAACGTCCGCAACGCGAATCGTTCCCGCGAGCGGGACTGCTTTTGCACGGAGGCGGACGGAATGTGAGCGTTTCTTCGCCATAGAGCCTGCCTGACGTCGCGATTCCATATGGAACGGTATCACGCGTTCGGGTGGCAGGGCGATGGAGCCATCGCCCGTGCGATCAGTTGAAGTGCGGA
>DATMXG010000047.1:0-5681 GCA_035561755.1 Methylomirabilis sp. (SeqCode) | reverse complement strand
CATACGCGCTGATCATTGATCAGACGGATGAACGCGGCGCGCGACGGGGTGTGCAGGTTATTGAGGACCGGTTTTTCGGGACGTTCGCCCATGCGAAGGAGCAGCTCCAAACGTAAGGTGAGTTCCCTTGCGGGGCAGAATACGCGGCTCCACGTAATGCAGGGATCCAGGAATGAAGGATCCATCCGCAAGTCGTCGTATTCGATACCCAGTCTCCGTCGCTCGTTGATCATCTCGCGGAGCGCATCAGGGTACAGAAAGAGCGCCATGCGCGCATCCGGGTCGCGTAGATTCTTGTTCACGCCCGCGGGATCCAGCTGGTACGTTGTCATGAGCCAGTACGCGACGGCCAGGGGCCTCCCGTCGTCCGTGAGAAGTTCGGGATATTTTTGAAGGAACGTTTTCGCGCCTTCTCCTGTGAATCCGATCAGGTGCAACACGGTCAGCGCTTCCCGAATGGTGTGTTCCGACCGCGTGGGATCAGGATCGAGCGCGTGTACGCCTACGCCGATACGCTTCGCTTCGGCCGTTTGGTCAGGAGTGAGTCGCTCGCGCGTATCCTTCAGGGACCGCCGGTTGCCGTTGGCAGACGGATGGTACGAGTCTACGAGCGCGTCGCGATTGAACACGAGCGTTCGCGTATTTCCGTTCAGACGCCGCGTGAATATGACGTCCGAAAGTCCGATTTCCGACTTGAGCCGGATGAGCGCATGACAGAGCTGCGTCGGGTCCAGGCCTTTCAATCCCGTGAATATTCGCAGGTGCAACATGGCGTCGCGCCGGGTCCAGCCCGCGGATTCAAGGGCCTGGATGGCCGTGGCGCACTCCGGCTTTTCCTGTGTTTCAACCGGCGGGGGCGGTTCGGATTCGACTTTCGTGGTTCGCTTCTTCGGCGGCGTTTCCGCCTTCTTTTGCAAGATGCGCCACGGAAAGAGATGCACGCGGATGCCGCGTGCCTTCAGGTTTGCGCGGCGACTCGCGATTTCCGTAGCATCAAGCTGGAGGGCGGTAGCCGCGCACAGCACGAATCGCTTCACGTTCAGCGGCGTTGCAGCTTCTTCGAGCGCCGCGCGAATGCGTGCGCGCACGTCTTCTACGGAAAGCTCCGCGAGCTTCGGTGTGACCGAAACGATGTACGCAGCCACGCGTTTATTCACGCCGAAGCCGTGGATGAACATCTCGTGAAGTTTGAGTAGCCGTTCAACGGAATCGGGCGGGTGTGTTACGCGATGGGAGAGCAGAGCGTCCAGCGCGTACGCGTTCCAATCGGCGTTCATGAGCTTCTGAATAACGTCGAGGGCCGCTTTTTCCGTTCCGAACCACGCGATCAGTTCGTTCACTCGCTGGTTTTGTTGATCGACGTTGTACCCGAGACGGCCGAGTCGTTTTGCGATCTCGTCGTGCGCCGCCGATCTCCGATTGGTTCCGGCGTTTGGTTCAGGCGCCTCCGTGGGCAGCGTGGCAACCCGGTGGCGTTCGTTCGCGTCACGAGACTGCCGTGCGTCGAACGGGGCATCGATAGGGGATTGCGAGGCGCTGTGCCGATCTGCGATCACGCTTCGAGGGTGTGATTCGGTCTTCTGAGTGGTCGGGCATGCGCAGTCCGGATGCGGAGAAGCGGATAATCCACGCAACGCGTCCGCGTCATCCACCGTGTTCGCATTCGTCGGCCGTGCGATTTCCTCCTTGTCCGAACGTTTCGGAATTGAATTCGTCGCAGCGACCTCGGTTTCCGTTGCCACATCTGCCGCGTTCGGCGGTCTCCTCATGTCGAAGTTCGGCGCATGCTGGGTTGCTTCGATCGCAACGGTTCGCGTGGCCACGCGTGTGAGCAGGAGGGTTGGATTTTCGTCCGGCGATTTTCCGGATGCGATGAGTTCCGCGCGACGCAGGGCCGTGGTGTCTGCATCCTGCAGGAGTATCGACGGGGCTTTCATGAGCAGCCGTTCTACGTCCGTCGGGGTAGGGAAGGGGAGAGCGGCACGAATTCGATTCGCGATCGCTTCAGGTTCAGCCCGCAGGATGGAGGGCTTTTTCATGAACACGAAGATGGCGCGCGGAGCCGGCATGCCGAACATATTGGTAAGCACGCGTTGGATCGCCGTGATGCGTTTCGAGCCGGCGACGCGGAAGTGGTCGTACGCGCCAAGCGCTTCGCGCAGATCTGCCTCCGTCCATCCGTTGTCGAGCAGTTCTGATATGAACGCGAGACCGGCGTCGTACGATTCGAGGTCCCGGTAAAGGCGTTCGAAGTACCGTGCACGCAGCGTGTCGTTGTACCGCAGTTCGCGCATCAGATTGTCGAGGTGCATCCTCGCGCTCTGTTCTGTTTGGAGCACTTGCCAGAGGGCTGCATGATCCATGCGATGGGTCGCTTCCGTGATCCCGCGCGCCGCGCATTCGCTCACGATGATGGGGTTGAGCGAAAAGTACGCCGGGAAGGCGTACAGAAACATCCATCGGTAAGTTTCATCCGGTATGAGTTTCGCGGCGCACTCGATGAGCGCAGAGAACGTTTCGTCGTTCACGGTGAACGTTTTTGGCGAGCGGCGCATCATGCGCAGCACGTCCTGCCGGTTCAGTCCCTGGCAAAGGTTCAGAATGCGCGCGACGCGTGGTTCCACGCTTGCGATCGATGAGCGGTAGTCCGCGGGATTCTCGCGGAGAATCTCTTCGGCCAGATCAGCGCCGAATACGGCGCACATAGCGTCCATCATGCTGCAAGCCTCTTCGGCCGAGAGGGAGTTGAGCGTGCCGATGCGGCGCAACTGGATGACGAGTCCTGGATCCAGTCCCAGGCGCCGCCCGACGGCGACGTAGGCGTCGATGGGCGTTGCGATATCTCTCGCGTCATCGTTCATGGCGGCTCCTTTCACTTGTTGGTTTTTTCGAAGGAACGTTCCGGCCATTCAAACATGGAATGGCGACGCCGTCGAGCGTGACGGACAGCGCCTACACGTTCTATACTCCACGTCTATGGACCGAAAGAACGTCATCTTGATCGTCATGGCGGTCGTCCTGGCCGCAGTGCTTGGGTTCAAGCTGTTCGACGGCTCAACAACGGCCCCATCCGGCCCATCGGCCTACACGCCAGCCCCGGCGAAGACGCCGCTCACGGCTACGCTCGCGTCCGTTTCTGGAACGGTCACCGTTACCCACGGAACGTCGACGTCTCCAGCCGTTGTTGGCCAGGAACTCGTTGCAGGAGACACGGTCCAAACAGGTGCCGACGGTCATGCGTCTCTTGAGTTCTTTGCGAGTGATCGCGTCGGCGTGGACGCGAACACGAAACTCGTTGTGACCGGAGCGTTCGTTGATCCGTCCAACTGGCGAAAGCAGATCGTCCGTGTAAAGGTCGACGCTGGCCGCGTGTGGTCGCGCTCGCTTCGTCTGTTGGACCTCGACTCGGTCTACGAAGTCACGTCGCAGAATGTGATCATGACGGTGCGAGGAACGGCGTTCATGGTCACGGCAGGGGCGCAACGCGTTGTCATCGATCAATTTGCAGATCAGCTCGCAGTGACCGGTTCCGTCACCGGCGTGCTCGAACCTGGGTTTTCCGCGAACTTCAACCCTACAACATCGCCCTCGACACTCCAGGAGGTCGTGAAGCCGACACTGGATGAGGTTCGTAACGATCATTGGGTGCGAGCGCAGTTACGTCTTGACGAAGACTTTGCGAAACGCGCGGCGGAGATCCGTCGTCAGAACGGATCAGACGATGTTGCGGGTGGTATCGGCTTCGAAGCCGGGCCGTTCACAATGGATGAGGCTGGGTTCACGCATTCCGGTTATCACGCGGTGAAGATCACTTCGAAAACCGGATCGAACGCCGTCGCATTGGGCGGGGCGCTTGCCCTGAAGGCGGACGCGATGTTCCAGGCCGCGGCAGCAGAGACGTCGCAAGACGTGACATCGAAAGCAGCGTGGCAGGTCTCGAACAGCGAGATCGCTACGATCGACAAGGACGGCATCCTCCATGCATCAGCGGATCACGGCGGCTTTGTGAACATTGTCGCGCGCTGGAACGACGGCACGCATGAACACTCCGGAACGATTCAGGTGATCGTGGGGAGCGAACCGACTATGCAGATCGATACGCAGACGCAGATTCTGATCAACGGCAAGCCGCTGCAATAGGCGATGCTCCCACCGCATGTACGGGTTAAGAACAACGAGCTCCCGGATACGCCGGGGGTGTATTTGATGAAGGATGCACACGGAAGCGTGATCTACGTGGGCAAGGCTACATCATTAAAGCGACGCGTTTCATCGTACTTTCAGCGGCCGCATGATTCGCGGATTCAGGAGATGGTTTCATTGATTCGGAAGATTGATTACTTTGCAAAACCGACGGTCATCGAGGCGCTGATCCTGGAAGCGAATCTCATCAAGTACTACTGGCCGAAGTACAACATTTTAAGCAAGGACAATAAGAGTTTTTTGTATCTGGTTATCACGAGAGAGGAGTATCCGCGACCACTGTTAATCCGTGGGACGGAATTGGATGCGCACACGTCACAACAATACAAAGCGGTCTTCGGCCCCTATACCTCGCCGCGGTCGTTGCGCGCCGCGTTGGACCTGATCCGTCGCGTGTTCTCGTGGTCTTCCTGCACACCCGGGATGAAGCGGCCGTGCTTTTACGTTCACCTGAAGCAGTGCCCGGGCGTGTGTATCGGCGTGGCGGATAAGAAGTCGTACAACAAGACCATGCGCGACCTCATCAAGTTCTTCGAAGGAAAAAAAGAGGGGATCATCAGGGATTACAAGAAACGGATGAAGGCCGCATCCGCGTTGCGACACTTTGAAGAAGCGGCCGCGTTGCGGAACAAAATTTTCTTTCTCGAACACATCCAGGACGTCGCGATCCTGAAACGTGAGGATGAACATGTCGACAAGTTGAGAGAAGGAGAGGCGGTCGTGAATTTGTTCGGTCGCATAGAAGGATTTGACGTCTCGACGATCTCCGGCACGTCCACCGTCGCCTCGATGGTCGTTTTTGAGCAAGGCGCGCCCGCCAAAGCCGAGTATCGCAAGTTCCGGATCCGGTCTGTCACCGGCACAGACGATTTCGCGGCGTTACGCGAGGCGCTGACGCGCCGGTTCCGTAATGCCTGGCGTAAACCGGATCTGCTGCTTATCGACGGGGGGATCGGGCAGGTGCACGTGGCGCTGTCCGTTCTGCACGAGCTGGACCTCGGCATTCCCGTCGTGGGCATCGCAAAGGGTCCGGAGCGTAAGAAGGACGAGCTCGTGTGCGACAAGAAGCACCTCGACCTCTGTCGTTTGTGCGAACAGTACAAGCCGCTTCTCGTCTCCGTCCGCGACGAGGCACATCGTTTTGCAATCACGTACCATCGGAAGGTGAGGGGGATGAGGATGAGGTCATAATGCGCCAGAATTCAATTCATCCCTGTCCCATGCCGCAGGGTTGCTCAGGATATAATCTTCGACCGACGCATACTGTCGTTCCGTATTGATGCATGATTCCCAATAGTTCTTCTGCCATAGGGTATCGTTGCCGAACAAGACGTGAAGGTATTCCGATGTGGCTTTTGCCTTGAATCCGGCGATCAGACTCGCCAGCGAATTTGGCAGTCTCGGTAGGGGCGCACTGCGTGCGCCCCGAACGGACTGGCCGTCGGTCTGATCGACGGAAATGGGGTGGGATGATGGAA
>DATMXG010000046.1:0-2018 GCA_035561755.1 Methylomirabilis sp. (SeqCode) | reverse complement strand
AAGTCTCTCATCACCAAATCCATGTCATCCAGGAAAAGCTCAACAATCGCCCGAGAAAGGGTCTTGGCTACCAAAGCCCCAATGAACGGCTCCGAGAGCTCAAGGCTTCAGGAGTGGTGCATTGCTAACTTGAATTCATCTTCTCATCCGTCATTCCGACCGAGCAACGACACATGCCAGATCGAGATCAACATCCTCACCAAGCGTCATTCCGACCGACCCCGCCAGCATGCGGGCTGGGGAGCGGAGGAACCCCACCAAGCGTCATTCCGACCGAGTCCCGCCGCAGGCGTGACGAGCGGAGGAACCGCTTGCGTTTCCACCATGTTGCTTGCCGCGGGCAGCAACGGTGCGAGGTTGATCCATTTCGGGTTCAGCGTTCGAATGAGATGTTCCTTCTTCTCCCGTCTCCAGCGCTTGATCTGTTTTTCACGATCAATCGCTTCGTCGGGACTGTGATGAATTTCGAAATAGACGAGCCGATGGCAGGAGTATTTGTTCGAAAAACCCTTGTTCAGTCCGGTCCGATGTTCGTTGAATCGTCTGATGAGATTGTTCGTAACGCCGAGATAGAGCGTGCCACTGTCGCTCGCCACAAGATAGACGTACATCAGATCATCGGATTGGCACATCTGATGAAAGAGAATGTTGAGGTACGCAGACGTTGAATCCTCAAGGAGGACGTGCATATTCGAAAGGGGTTCCTCCGCTCGTCACGCCTGCGGCGGGACTCGGTCGGAATGACGCTTGGTGGGGGTGATCGGTTCGATCCGGCATACGCCGTCGCTCTTTCGGAATAACGGGGAGAGGCGCCATATCAGAATTGGGCACGCGCGAATGTTCGCGGTCCGACGGAGATGATCCGACCCTTTAATTCCAACATCGAAACGAGCGCGCTTGCGGTTCCGACCGCCAGACCGGTCCTTCGCGCGATATCATCTACCCCAAGGGGGTCGTTCAATGCGTTCAAGACGGATTGTTCCTCGGGCGTGACGGGGATCGCGGCCCGCGATTCGCTCACCTGCCTGGCCCGCTCGGGATTTGCGTAGCCAAGTGCTTCGAGGATGTCCCCGGCAGATGTGCAGGGTCGCGCGCCGTTTGCGATCAAAGAATTCGTTCCGCGCGATGTGGCGGAAAAGATCGGTCCTGGCACCGCGAGGACCTCACGTCCTTCTTCGAGCGCGAGCTTGGCCGTGACGAGCGACCCCGAATCATGGTCGGCTTCGATGACTACCGTCGCGTCCGAGAGTCCGGAGATGAGACGGTTCCGATGGAGGAACTGGAAGGGGAGCGTGGGCGTTCCGGGAGCTTGTTCGGAGACGAGCGTCCCACGCGTTCCGAGGATGCGTTCCGCGAGCCGGAGATTCGTGCGTGGCGCTACGGACGAATTGTCCACACCGGACGGAAGGACGGCGATGGCGCGACCGCCTGCCTCCAGACACGCCTCGTGCGCCGCCGCGTCGATGCCGAGCGCGAGTCCGGAGACGATGGCGATGCCGCTTCGCGCGAGTTCGCTCGCGATGAGTTCCGTGACCCGTTTCCCGTACTCCGACATTTTGCGCGTGCCGACCACGGCCACGCGAACTTCGTCCGAGAGCGGCGCGCCACGCGCGAACAGCGCACCCGGCGGATCCGCTGTTCTTCCGAGATACGGAGGGTATCCCTCGTCGGTCGGCAGAAGAAAACGTATCCCGTCCCGATCAAGCCGCGCGGCCAGGGCGGAGACGTCTTCCGCGCGCGAACGCGCGAGCGCCTCGGTCTGGACTGACGTGAGTCCGAGTTTGGACCATGCGGCCGGACCGAGATCCAGCCATGCCGCAAGGACGGGAACCTGCTGCCAGATGCGTCGCAACGTACGGCCGCCGATCTCCCGGGTGCGCACGATCGTGAGCGCCGCATATCGTTCGGGCGTCCATGTTGAACGAGCCGCGCTGGCTCGAATGGAGCCAACCGCACTCGTCTTGACGGGTTCTTCGGGGGTTTGGTAAGACATGCCTCGTTAGACAAACAACGTCGCC
>DATMXG010000045.1:0-18306 GCA_035561755.1 Methylomirabilis sp. (SeqCode) | reverse complement strand
AAGCTCGATCTTTTCCCGTTCATAGAGCGTGAGAGGCTGGCCTCGCATAGGCTCGTATCCTCTCTGGATCTGGCCTAGCGGACAATCCACTGGGGTTTTGAAGGGATCAATGGGTGGTGCATTGAGTTTAGAATGCGGGGGCTGACCAAGTGAGCTTGACAATCAGCCAATTTTCCAGTATGTTGTTCCACTGCCCTTTTAACCACCAACGACACAAACCCCTCGTGAGGAGCGTTGACGTGCACTACCTTGCTCTCGGAGACTCGATTTCGATCGACGAATACACGGGCGTGGTCGGCGGCGGCGCGGCGAGCCAGCTCGCTCGCGCCATCCGGGCCGATCCGTTTCAAGACTTCACGGTCGATGGCTGGACAACGATCCACGTACTCGACAGTCTGTCGCGCGTGGTCGGCATTCCGGACATCGTGACGCTGACCATAGGCGGCAATGACCTGCTCGCTGTCGCGGCCTTCCGCAAAGGCAGTCTGCCGCAACCCGCGATGTGGGAGACGGATGCAAAAACCGTTCTGTCCCGCATGGACGACATCCTCCAGCGATGTGATCGTCTGTGGGGATTCCGGTCTTTGTTCATCCTGAACACGGTCTACGATCCGTCAGATGGCGACGACCGGCATTTCGAAGAGATGGGCATGCCGGCTCATGCCAGGTATGGACTCGCGACATTCAACGAAGGCGTGCGGCGGTTGGCGCACGAGCGCAGAGCGCTGCTCTGCGATCTCGAACCGCTCTTTCACGGCCACGGCTTCTGGTCGTCCGAACCCTGGATCACCGAGGTGATTGAGCCCAATCTGGCCGGGGCCACCGCGATTGCCAAGCACTGGGCCGCGCTCGCTGCTCACGCCACCCGCTAGTCGGACGCCCCCCGACACCCATCCCCGTCTGCAATGCTCGCAGGCGGGGATGTTCGTTTTGTGGCATACTTTTACCATGCAGACCCAGGAGATCGCGGGTTCCAAAGAAGCGCCGCGTAAGGTGAAAGCCGCCGCGGCGAAGTCTTTCGATTTTCAGGAAGTGCTCGAGGCGTTGAAAGACGGCGCGAAGAATCACGAAGGGTTGGCGTTGCTCGAAGCGGTGACGGAACAGATGACGCCCGAACAGCATCAGCCGTTGGTCCAGCGATTGATGGATCAGGAGGGGTGTTCACAGGCATTCGCCGAACGTTTTTTAACCGAGCCAAAATTTCGGAAACGCGTGACCGAGAATTGTCGGAATTTTTCGGAACACGGCGAACGCATAGTGCGCCTCGAAGAGGCGGAAATCTTCACCGAGCTCATGCAGCCTGGGAGCGAGGACATCACAACGCTGCTCAAAACCACGAACCCGCAGGAGCGATTCAAGCAGCTCGAGCCACTCGATTCGAACGACATGCGGGAGAACCGGCTATGGGACTTGAAGAACGACCTGGCGCGCATGTCGGATCCGCGGGAGAGCGCCTTAGTTCGCGAGGTGTTCAAGAACGCCTTTGAGCAGGTCGGCGTGAACTACACGGGCACCGACGCGGATTGGTTGTCCGTTTTTTCCAAATCCGACATGCTTGAACACTTCCTTTCGATCGGACCGGTGAAAGAGGTTTATGGGAAATTGAAGGACGGAAGACGTGTTGAGGGCCTCGGCCGTCGCATCCAGTTGTTCTGGCGGGAGACCCCGGACGGGGAGCGCGTACCCGCCATGCACGTGCAGCAGATGGCGGTGAATCCCGAGACGAACTATATTTCCGAGCTTGGTTTCACAATCGAACGCGAGACCGTCCCCGGGGGAGAAGGAGAAGCGCCTGAACAACGACGTGTCCTGAAGGACGTCGTTGTGATCGTGGACAAGGACGCGCGTAATAAGAGCGAAGGCGCGGAGTTCCTGCTGGGGAACCTGGGATTAATCAAGAACTATAAAATCCACGAGGCCGAATTCATGGCGAACATCAAAGTTGGTTCGTATGTGTGGGCACGCATCTCGGACGTGGACGTGCCGTCCATGGCCGCGAAGCTCCTGCCAGCCGCAAAGCAGGAGCTTGGGCCGAAGCCATGGGACGAAAAGAAGGCTCGAGCACTCGTCTTCCGGGATGAAATCCTTCCCATGTTCGAGCAAAACCTCGTGAAAGCCATCTGGTCGGTGCTGGAGTCTATCCAGGACGAGAAGGAGAAGGCGGCCATGCACAATGTGTTGATCGACGACTTCCTAAACAAACAGTACGAAGGGTTGAAGCAGCGTGCCCTGGCAGGCGAACTCACCATGGAGGAGCTTGTGAGTCTGGGCAAGGGGCTCGACGTGTTCCGTTTCAATGATGAAGGCGAAATCGTCCGGCCGAGTGACGCCGAGGCGAGGCACTACGGCCACCTCGGGAAGGCCGCAATCATGGGCATCCCGTGGAAGGCGCGCTTGCCCCTGGATACGCGATCCATGTTCGGGGTCGTTGATAAGTTAGGTAAGGGGACCGGCTTCATGTCGTTCCTGAAGAAATCCGGCCAGAAGATTGGGCTCGCGCTTTCTTTGTGATATGAAATTCGACCTCCAGCCACTCAATGATGTTTGCAAGCTGGGTTTGGATCCGGCTGCCGCAAAGGAAGGGAAGCGCACCGACGTGGCTTTTTATGATTGGGTCGCAGGACGAGACCCGAGCGGTGCACTATCAAAATTCATCGTGTGGCTGCTTGATGAGTTGAAAGAAGAGAAGAGTCAGGCCACGATTCGCGAGGTTCTCAATGATTGGCAGTCCGCGTGTTCGCCGGAGGAATTTCAAAGCCGGCTCAAAGTCCTCGGGCGTTTGATGCCAAATGCGCACCCGTTTCATGGGGTGAAAGATGCTTATCTTTCGAACGGGAAGTAGCTACCTCGTTCCACCCGTATTTCAGATGCAACGGCTTGACATGGAGCCGTTTTTCGGATAAGCAACAGGTAGCAGTCCTTTCATCGGAAGAGGTGACAGTGTGATCGTGGCGGAATTCGAGAAGCGGCAGGAGAAGCGTTCGTTCGCGTCCGTGCGCTACGTGAACGTCCGCCCATTGGATGGCGGAGGTATCGTGGTTCGTGTGAATGCGACGCCGGGGTTCGCACCCCGTGCATTCCACGGTCTCCGCGCCACGCTGCGCGTCGAGATCGATCCCGGAAGGGACATCGATGTCCCGGGGACACTTGCGCTCCTCCCCTCGGAACACGCCCGCGGACTCCGAGTGGAGTATCGGTTCCGGCCTGAAGTGCCGGATGCCACCGTGCGCGTTGCCTTCCACGGCGCCCTTCACTGGTCGAACGTGTCGTCCGTGCTTCTCGATACGAAGTCCGGCACGATCCGCATCAGGAACAGCTTCTTCCGTCTGCTTCCCGCCGCGGACCTCTAACTGAAACGCCCCTCCCTCGCTACGCTCGGGATGACAATGACGCTGCGATTCTGGTAGTACCACATGCAGCGCTTGTCATCCCGAGGCGAAGCCGAAGGACGGGGCGTTTTCTGTATCGGTCCGTTCGTCTCACGCCACCCGCGCGGATACGATCGCTACGTCGTCGTCTTCCTTGTAGGTCTTCCGCGTTTTCGCTTCGCGGCGGAGCGCATTCATGCGTTCGGTCTGCGTGGTGCCGGCGGAGGAGGCGCGCGACAGTTCCGCGAGGTTCGTATCTTCGGTCGCCGGATCCTCGAACTTGTCCACGAGGCCGTCTGTCCCCATGATGAGCTCGTCGCCTTTATCGAGCCGTCGGATCGCGAGCGACGGTTCGGGGTTCGAACTACCGAGCGCGCCGACCATGGTCACCTTCAGTTTCTTATACGACATCGGGATCGTGTTTCCTTTTGCCTTTTCATAATCCTTCTCCGTACCACCGGCCGCCCGGATCAAGTCGAGCGTGACGGGGATGGGAAACTTTTTGTCTGGTTCCTTCTTCAGCTGCGCGAGGAGTTCCGGAGACATCTCGCCTGTATCCGTCATGCGGTTCAGAAGTGAGTCTTCCTTCGTGAGCGGAACCATCTCGCCGTTCGCGCGCCGTTTGTAGGCGGCGCTGTCGCCCACGTTTGCCACCACGGCCCAGCGTGAACCGTCTGGCGCCTCATGGATGAACCCGACGCACGCCGTCGTCTTTCCGCCGGTTTCCTTTACAGCTTCATTCGATGCCGAAATCGCCTCCATGAGGGCTAGCGCCTTCCGTGCCATGGCGGGGTCCTTCATCTGCATACCTTCGATCATCTTCGTCACCTGCACGCGCTGTTGCGCTGCGAGTTCAGGAGATGATGCGCCAAGTTTGCGGAGCTGCTGGTCCACGAGCGCGCGCTGGACTTCGGCCTGCGATTTCGGGGCATCCTTCAGTGCTTGGGCGAAACGTTCCGGGATCACCTGCTCCGCGCCTTTGCTCGCGAGGTCGCCGGCCCCTTCGCCGCCCAACCCATCGAGTACGCCGATGAGTCCCGTTTCGGGGTCGAGGATCACGTTGTCCTGGTTTCGGTTTTCGGGCTTGTTCTTGCGTTCGTCTTTCTTCTCGAGCGTCGCCGCGACTTCGAGTCCCTTGAACCCCCGGATCACGAAGGCCTCTTCCACGTCTTTCTCTTGGAGCTCACCGGGTTCGCGCACCTCCATGACCTCTTCCGCGGAAAGCTCCATCTCATCCGGCTCTTCAATGAGGTCGTCTTGGAGCAATTCAACGGGTTTTTCTACCGTTTTGGATTTTACGATTTCAAGTTTCGGCCGGGGTGGTTTGGCCGGGGGCTTTCGGTCTGGCGTCGGAGGAATGACGATCATTCCGGGTTCACCGCGTGGCATATTGGGAATCGGTTATGAAATCAGAAATTTCTCATTTTGTCAATCGTAGCAGGCGTACGAAAACCGGTCGAAAGTTGGAGGTGGGGGTCGGGGGATTTCAGGAAGTCAGGAAGTCGGAGGCGGATCTTGAGTTTTTGCTTGTGAGTGATGACAAAGAAGCGTCTCGGCGACGCAACGGCTCTGAAGAAGCTCTTGGTCCAACCCCGACTTCCTGACTTCCTGAAATGATCCGCCTCGCGGCGTCCGATCCCTCCCTTCGGCTTCCCTCAGGGCAGGCTTTGCTTCTGGGCTCCTCGGGATGGTCCGCCTCGCGGCGGATCACTTGTGGTACGTCTTCCCGCTCCGAATCATCCCGGTGCGGTAGATCTGTTCGAGGAGCACGATGCGCGCGAGGATGTGCGGGAAGGTCATGAATCCAAGCGACAGAACGAGGTGTGCGCGTTTCGTCACCGAAGAGTCGAGTCCCCACGATCCGCCAATTAAGAATACGACGGTGGTGCCTTCGGAAGTCCATTCGGCGGCGAGCTTTGCGAATTGGAGCGATGAGAGCGCTTTCCCGCGTTCATCGAGCGCGACGACATACGCATCCGGCGGGATTCCCTGGAGGAGGGATGCGGCTTCGGTCTTCATGGCTCGGGCAACGTCCGGTTTTGCCGTTCCCCCATGACCGTCAGGCAATTCCACCACGTCCACGCCCCCAAACGGACTCAGGCGTTCCTGGTACATGTGGATAGCCTCGCGTTGCCAGGGTTCGGTGGGCCGTCCGATGGTTCGGATAATTGTCTTTTTCATGCAGTTTTAGCCGATTGGCGATGTCTTGACAGTCTACACTGCTTTCATTACCATATCGGCACTTTGAGAGACCCACGTCCAGCATCCGCCGGACCGCTAGGCTCGTAACTCATCCATGTTACCGATTCATTCGCGACACGGCTAAGCTACGAACCCTACGCAAAGGGAGTCGTCGCCTGGCCAACAGAAACGCCAGGCGATTTTCTTTCTCACGAGACGCGTAATCCTTCCTCGCTTCACGCAGACAGGGCCGCCCTGTCATCCTGAGGAGCGAAGCGATGAGGGATTGTCCGCCTCGATCACGTCTTACGGGCGTGAACCGATGGGACCGCCTCTTCGACAACAGAAGATAGATGATGAATGATGTTAGAAATTCGAAATTCGAATAGCGAAATTCGAAACGTCTAACCAATCAGAACGTCATACGTACAGAGCATCAATCATTCAAGATGTAAGCAATACAAAACGCGTACACATATCTTGGTCATCCGAGCGTCATCGAGCGATGGCGATCCTGGATGGCCGAGGCACGTAAGGGCGTATGGTGGATGGCTTGGCAGTGAGGAGCCGAAGAAGGACGTCGCAGCCTGCGATAAGCCTCGGGGAGGTGGCAAGCAACCTATGATCCGGGGATTTCCGAATGGGGCAACCTATGCCGATGAAGTCGGCATGCCACGCACTGAATACATAGGTGCGGAGGCGGGCACCTGGGGAAGTGAAACATCTCAGTACCCAGAGGAAAAGAGAATAATATAAACGCTGACTACTTATCTCTTGTGTTGTCGAAGAGTTGGGGGCGGCATTCAAGATGCGCGATCCCTCGGCTTCGCTCGGGATGACAATCCAATATTGTCACCATGAGAGAAGCCGAAGGGGTATCGCATGTTGAACGCCGTCCTCAATTCGCTGTCCCTCGGGACGATACGACGTCACAGCGAGATAAGTTGTCAGCTCGATTCCGTCAGTAGCGGCGAGCGAACGCGGACGAGCCTAAACTTTTTGCGTGGATCCGTCACACCGAGTTGGACGCAAGTTTGACCGCGGATGACGGTGATGGGCTTGGGCCGACGCACAAGAAGTGTTGAGGACGGGACGATGGGGTTCCCAAGAGCCCCGACGATGAGCGCAGATTCTTAGCGGAATTCGCTGGAAAGCGGAACCAAAGACGGTGATAGTCCGGTACGCGAAAAGATCCCTGCCCGTCGGTGTCCCTGATCCAAAGTACCACGGGGCTCGAGAAACCCTGTGGGAAGCAGCCACGACGATGTGGCAAGGCTAAATACTCCTCCTGACCGATAGTGAACAAGTACAGTGATGGAAAGCTGAAAAGCAGCCCGGGAGGGCGATGAAATAGTATCTGAAACCATACGCTTACAAGGAGGTGGAGCCGGTGCTTCGCATTGAACAGAGTTTGAGCTGATGGATTACGAATTACAAATTTGGAACCGAATATACGAATTACGAAAACAGCCTTGTTAGGTATTCGTAATTCGTATATTCGAATGATCCATTTGTAATTCGTAACCCATCAGGAACCAAGTCTGTTCGGAGCGAAGCGTCGGTCACACCGTTCCTATTGAAGAATGAGCCGACGAGTATGTGCATGTCGCTCGGTTAAGTCCCTGCGGGGGCGAAGCCACAGCGAAAGCGAGTCTGATAAGGGCGCCTCATGTGGCATGTACATGACCCGAAACCCGGTGATCTATCCATGACCAGGATGAAGGCCGTCGAAAGACGGCTGGAGGTCCGAACCCACGAGCCGTACAACACTCGGGGATGAGTTGTGGATAGCGGTGAAATTCCAATCGAACTGGGTGATAGCTGGTTCTCCCTGAAATAGATTGTGGTCTAGCGCTGATTCATAGCGCAGCGGGGGTAGAGCACTGAATGGGGGCGGGGGCGCAAGCCTACCTTCCCTAACCAAACTCCGAATACCGCTGCGTGTTCCCAGCAGTCAGTCCTTGGGGGCTAAGCTCCAACGGACAAAAGGGAAACAGCCCTGATCGCAGACTAAGGTCCCTAAATCCATGCTCAGTGTCAAAGGCGGTGGGGCGGCTCAAACAACCAGGAGGTTGGCTTAGAAGCAGCCATCCTTTAAAGAAAGCGTAACAGCTCACTGGTCAAGCTGCCCTGCGCCGAAAACTTACCGGGGCTTAAGCATGGTACCGAAGTCGCGGGCCTCGCCGCGTTGCACCAAGTGTTTCTCAGATGGGTTACCAATTACGAATGGATCATACGAAGATACGCATTACGAATTCATATTAGTAATTGGTATCTTCGTATGATCCATTCGTAATTGGTAACCCATGCACGAGGAGCATTTTGTGCAACGCGGGGGGCGGTAAGGGAGCGTTCGTATCTGCGCTGAAGCGGAAGGCGTGAGCCACCGTGGAGCGGTACGAAGTGAGAATGTCGGCATAAGTAGCAAAAAGACAGGTGAGAATCCTGTCCACCGTAAACCCAAGGTTTCCAGGGCAACGCGAATCGTCCCTGGGTTAGTCGGTCCTAAGACGAGGCCGAAAGGCGTAGCCGATGGACAGCAGGTTAATATTCCTGCACCACCGTGGAGTTTCGATGGAGTGACACGTCCTTGAACCGTTCGAGATTCCTGGAATGAATCTTTGGGCACCCAGGGGTGTTGCGTTGGCAAATCCGCGCAGCATCAGCCTCGGGGTGATCGCAAGCCTGCCGCAAGGCGGGCAAGGAATGGGGATGGGGGGTCGAGAAAACCTCCTAGAGCCAACTTCATGGTGACCGTACCGTAAACCGACACAGGTGGGTGGGCGTAAGTGTGCCAAGGTGTACGAGAGAACCCGCGTTTAGGAACTCGGCAATACAACGGCCGTAACTTCGGGATAAGGCCTGGCTGCAGCAATGCAGCCCTCAGCGAAAGACGCAAACCGACTGTTTACCAAAAACACAGCTCTCTGCTAAACCGCAAGGTGATGTATAGAGAGTGATGCCTGGCCAGTGTCAGAACGTTAAGAGGAGAGGTCATTCCCTTCGGGGAGGCAGCCTTGAATCCAAGCGCTGATGAACGCCGGCGATAACTATAATCGTCCTAAGGTGAATTTATCTTTGCCTTAGTGAGGTGAAAGCCCTCCATTTCGAACTTCGACGTGCCAGTCGGAGACGTAGAAGAAAACTTGGCTATTTCGGTGAACATCCCCAGAGGACAACACCGAGGCAACCTGCGAAAGCAGAGAGTCCGTAGAGACTACACGCCAGGCCCCCGTCGCGTGATGGGGTGAAGATATAGTCCGAACTGCATGGCAACATGCAGACCCCGTGTGGAAAGCGGGGCGATTGAAAAATCGTAACAATATTGAGCGAAATTCCTTGTCGGGTGAGTTCCGACCCGCACGAATGGCA
Source organism: Methylomirabilis sp. (SeqCode) (assembly GCA_035561755.1). Classification (GTDB taxonomy): domain Bacteria; phylum Patescibacteriota; class Patescibacteriia; order 2-12-FULL-60-25; family 2-12-FULL-60-25; genus 2-12-FULL-60-25. Next base: position 9,385 of record DATMXG010000045.1, on the reverse strand, counting down.
TAACGAGTTTGCGACTGTCTCAACGTGGGACTCGGCGAAATTGCAAGTGGGGTGAAGATGCCCTGTACGCGCAGTCAGACGAAAAGACCCCGTGAAGCTTTACTACAACTTGGTATTGGCTTCCGGCTTCGCATGTTCAGTGTAGGTGGGAGCCTTCGGGCGCCAATGAGACACCACCCTTGCGTTGTCGGACGTCTTATCGCAAGCCGTGAATCCGGCATGCGAGACAGTATCTGGTGGGTAGTTTGACTGGGGCGGTCGCCTCCTAAAAGGTAACGGAGGCGTTCACAAAGGTCGGCTAGCTCCGGATGGAAATCGGAGCGATCCTGCAATGGGATAAGCCGGCTTAACTGCAAGACCCACAAGTCGAGCAGATGCGAAAGCAGGACATAGTGATCCGACCGTACGAAATCGGACGGCGGAAGCTCATCGGATAAAAGCTACTCCGGGGATAACAGGCTGATCTGGTCCAAGAGTCCATATCGACGACCAGGTTTGGCACCTTAACACATCGGGGTGCTGCAGAAGCGATTCTGCACCAAAAATTCGGCTTATAACGGTGGACCCGTCAGTGGTAACATGCAGACGCATGCCACCCGGCAATACCGTGGGAAGTCTCACATCAGTTCAACACGCCATTTTGGTCGGGAGTGTATTGGGTGATGGTACGCTACGAAGACAAGGGACGCGGACGAATGCCCTCTTCGAGGTTAACCACTCACTCCAGTTCAAAGTGTACGTAGATTGGAAATGGCAGCATTTCCAAGAATACGTCTTAACTCCACCAAAATCCCGTCCAGGAAACGGGGCACGTGTTGCCTATCGATTCACGACACGAAGTCTTCCGACCTTTACGAACTATTATCAATGGTTCTACAAAGAACGGACGAAGTGCATACCGAGAGATCTCATTCTTGATCCACTTGCCTTGGCGGTGTGGTTCATGGATGACGGATCCCGGAGTCGTTCCGCGTGCTATCTGAACACCCAACAGTTTTCAGTAGAAGATCAGAAATTTCTTCAGGATCTTCTGCTGAAGACGTTCGGAATTCGGAGCACACTCAATCGTGATAAGCGCTACCTTCGTGTGCGCGTCACGACTGAAAGCACGAGAACATTGGCCGAAATCGTTCGGCCGCACACTCTTCAGTGTTTTCGATATAAACTCTGTGATGACCCCGTAACGACTGACCCGAAAGGGGAGGGTTCGACGCAAGGTCGAGCCAACACGCCGACGCTCGCTATCTAAACTGAGATTATGCCTACGAACAGGCTACGATCCGGAGCGAGATGAAGATATAGTCTATGCCGTGCGAAATCACGGAACGTAAATCCGACAGCGATGTCGGCTCATCGCATCCTGGGGCTGGAGAAGGTCCCAAGGGTTAGGCTGTTCGCCTATTAAAGCGGTACGCGAGCTGGGTTCAGAACGTCGTGAGACAGTAGACTGTGCTGTCTATAAATTCGACTATTTGCTGGAAACTCTGACGAAACTTCTATAGGAGTAGGAGTTCAAAGGATCTCACACTACGGGTCTACTTCAGAAGAAGTATGACGCGTAAAAATGTGTTGAGTGCAGACAATCAGCAGGGAAGAGTACAACAGCGTCTTCAACCGTGGTACGTCTGTGGTTTGGTTGATGGTGAAGGGAGCTTTCATGTGGCGCTCTACAAAGACGCGCAGATGAAGGTTGGCACAAAGGCCATTCCTGAGTTTCACGTTTCCCAGAGAGTTTCAAGCAGGCGCGTTTTCGACGAGCTTGTTAGATTCTTTCAGTGCGGTTATGTGAAAGAAAACCATCGAACAAATCCCAACGATGTGACCATACGTGTATGTGGTAAGGGATCGAATGGATCTGCTTACGAAGATCATCCCGTTCTTCGAGAAGTATCAACTTCAGACCGAGAAACGGAATGACGCCAAGATCTTTGCGAAGATCGTTCGCTTGATGGCACAACGACACCATCGGGATGAGCGAGGCATGCAAACGATCATTGAACTGGCATACACGATGAACGGAGCTGGTCGGTATCGGAAACGACCCAAAGAGATGTTGATGTAAAACCCTCAGAGACTATACGTCGAGCGTCCCGATCGTCATCGGGATAAAGATATAGTCCGAACTGTATGGCGACATACAGACCTTGATCGAAAGATTAGGGCACCGCAGAGCATGTCACAGAATCTGGAAGCGGTTATGCAAGCAACAGAATTGTCGGTCTCCTGTCTACTGCGCGCGTGGAATATTGAGAGGGCTGTTCCTTAGTACGAGAGGACCGGGAACAACGAACCTCTAGTGCACCTGCTGTTCTACCAAGGGCACCGCAGGGTAGCTACGTTCGGCACGGATAAACGCTGAAAGCATCTAAGCGTGAAGCCGTCCTCAAGATGAATATTCAGTAAGGGCCCTCCGAGACGAGGAGGTTGATAGGCCGCAGGTGTAAGGCGCGAGAGCGCTTAAGCCGAGCGGTACTAATAGCCCGTTGCCTCGGCCATCCAGGCATTCGACCGTCCAAAAACGCGAGCTGCTCGTGCTTCGCTGCGCTCCGCGCTCTCCGCATTATCAATGCGGTTCGCGCGGTGCTCGCTCCAGCACTTCGCATCTCATCGTTTTTGAACGGTCTCCAGGATGGCTAGAACATGTACGCGTCGGTGCATCTTTGGAGATGCTCTGTACGTATGACCGTCAGATCGTCATTCATCATCAATTGTTACCCTGAGGCATTGCCGAAGGGAAAAGGACGTCACCGTCTTGGTGCCTGTAGCGGCGGGGTCACACCCGTTCCCATCTCGAACACGGCCGTTAAGCCCGCCAGCAGCGATGGTACTTGGACCCAACCCGGTCCTGGGAGAGTAGCCCGGCGCCAGGACAGTGACGTTCTTGAAAAAAATACCCCTGCGATGAGCAGGGGTATTTTTTATTCGTCCCTCGCTTCGCTTGGGATGACAATCTCGCTACAGACCTCGTCATTCAGAGCAAAGCGAGGGACGAAATGGCGTACATCTAAATGTTTTCTGCTATGATATGCGACATGCGGCGTTTTACCGACAAACAGAAACGCGAACTGCGCGCGCGCGCGCTGTTTTGGGGGGCGCATGCGCTGCACTGGTGGGTTGCCGCGCTGTTCCTCGTGATCACGTTCGCGACGCTGTATACGTTTTGGGGCAATGACGCGGCGTTTGCTTCCATGGTGCTGAGTCGATAGTCAGTCTTACGAAATTCGATCAAAATGAGATGAGGTGTCCGCAGTGCGCGTTGCACGTCTACTTATGGCACATCAACGTCGGCAAAGGGCCGATTGTTTAGTATGATGCGAGATATGAGACGCCTGCTTGTTGTAGGAGGAGCATCCGTACTGACCGTATTCGCAGTGGTGACGGTTGTTTTTGCCGTGGATCAAACCAGCACGAATTTTCAGAACTTCGATTCATCGGCAATTCCAACGCAATTCATCCAAACTTCGGGGAATTATCGGGTCGATGGTTCCGTGGAACCGATCGTCAGTAAATCAAACAGCGGAAGCTTCATCGTTGAACACGGGTCGGCGTTGAAGGAGGGGACGCCACCGGTGACACCGCCAACGCCAACGCCGACTCCGTCCGGAGGGAGCGGGGGAGGCGGTGGTGGAGGCGCTCCGCCTGCCGCTGCAGGGCCGCTGGTCCTCACACTTGATTATCGTTCGCCTACGTTCCAGCGGACGCAACAGATTTCCGGGTCGAAGGATACCGCGATCACGCGCATGCTTGTGAACGGATCGCCGAACGGCGTGGTACTCTTAAGCAGCCTTTGGCAGAGAGTGGTACCGCTCTTTTTGGGCCAGAACACTGTCACCGTCCAAGGAATCACGGCGTCCGGCCAGTTGAAGGCGCTGCGCGGCGCTATCCAGCGGCTCCTCATTGGAGACGCAAACGTGGATCGGGTAGTGGATGACTACGATCTCTCGCTACTTTCCCGCAGCTGGAAAACAGCCACATTCATGACCGACTACAACGAGAACGGGACCGTTGATGATTACGACTTATCGCTCCTTATCGCGAACTGGGGCGTCATCTACTAGGGAACCTATGAAAAACGCGATATGCTTGCGCTTCGACTGAAAAAATCATCGCCGTATGTTACATACGGCTACGGTTTTTTGAGTCTCCAGTGCAGAGTTTATCCAGAGCGAAGCCGAAGGGCATCTCATCGTTTTTCATAGGTTCCTAAACATATGAATATCCGCACACAGACCGCGCGAATGATGAGTGCCGCCATCAAGGCAGCCGTAACGTTTGCGCTTGCCGCACTTCCGCTCTCCGGATACGCCGCAGGGTCATCCGTACTGTCCCTCTCCGGACCTTCGAAGGTCAGCGCAGGACAGGTGTTCAGCGTGCAGGTGAAGTTGGACCCGAAAGGGGATGATATTGATACTGTACGCATCAACGGCACGTATCCGAAAGATCAGATTCGGTGGATAGGGGCGACGCTTGGAGGCGATTTTCCGAGCTCGGCGCCGAATACGTACTTTGACGAAGGATCGGGGCGTTTTTCGATTGGAGCGTTTCGGATTGGATCCGGTGTGCGCAAGGCGACTACAGTTGCCACGATTACTTTCCGAGCTAGGGCAAACGGCAATGTCAAGATCGTACTCGACAGCACCTCAAAAGCAATATCTGCAGGGGAAGATCGGCTACTTTCCGCGCTTTCATGGAGTTTATCTATCGGTGGACAAACTGTGGGAAAGGCAACTGTCGAACAACCTGCGCTGTTGCCCACCAAGGAACAGGTTGCGAAATCGCCCGCATTGGCCTCAATGGTCCGGATTTCAAGCCTTTCTCACCCCGATCCAGATACATGGTACCCAACGCGTGACGTTACCGTGTCCTGGGAATCAGCCGGTATGGGCATCAAGCAGAGCCTCTTTTCAATGGATGGGTCGGCGGAATCTACCCCTCGCGACACCGTTCAGGGGCGATCCGTCACACAGGCGCTATCAAGGGACGGTATCTGGTTCGCACACGTAAAGATTCTATTTGAGGACGGTACCAGCCAGCTCGACCATTTACGCCTTCAGGTGGACTCGACGCCACCCCGCAGGCCTGCGCCAATCGCCGAACAGGACCTGGTCCCTCCCACGGTGCCGAACGCCATCCGCTATGGCACGACCGATGACGCATCAGGAGTCGCGAAGTACAAGATCGCGCTTGCTGGGCGTACATTCGACGTGGCGGATCCCAGTTTTCCGCTGCCTCCGTTGGAGCCGGGCGTGCATGTCGCTTCCGTTACGGCCGTGGATCGTGCGGGAAATGAATCGTCGAACGACGTCTCCATAGAAGTGGTGCCCGGGGTGACCGTGCTCGATACGACCGGCTCACGTACGCTTGGAGCGCAGATTGCCTCCTGGTGGGACGTCTTCGGAAAACCGGGCGCAGCCCTTCTCATCGTCGCCTGCGTTGCCGTCTTACTCGCGCTTCCCTGGATCTGGTTTATTCCGCGGAGGAAGAAACGGACTAGGAGTTGAGTACAATCGTGTAACAAAGAGCTCGTTGGTTGTCCACACCCTATTCCCGCGCTGATCTTGGCTCAACTAACGTGAGTTTAGATACGTTGGACAATGCATTGATACAATGGTCGCAGGGTCACAGATCAGCAAACATCTCGTTCTTTCCAATCCCACCCACCACTGCTGGTCTACCCGGAAACATCAACAGGCAGAACGGGTTCGGCTCACGCCAACTCCGATCGCCGGCTGACAAACACCAATGCCAGATCGAAGATCTCGCCTGGCCGCAACAAGTCCCGTAAGGGACTTTTTGCTTATGAGACCGGTGCATGACGTTTCCTATTCGCCGTTCTTGCAACGCGTCGAATTGCTACCACCGCGGGCGAGATGTTATATGCGAGTTGTCGCCAACAGACGAATGTTTTGATCGCGCTACACATTGTGACAGGGCGTACGTACGACAACGCACCTACGCACACGGCACAACATGCGCGTTCAAGCCGCTCTACGATTGAAGGTGGGATAGGGACCGAATTTCGTGTATATCCGGCCTACGTTACAGCGTTAACTTTGTTGTGCGCGAAACGATTGTCAAAGATGAATATATACGTAGAGCGCGTAACGTTCAGTCCATTTCTGGAGCCGTTATGCAGCATCTCCTGATTATTTTGTGATATTCACCATTCATTTCTTCTGGGGCGCTGGATGAAAGCGATAGCGGCATTGTACGTCGTTTTGAGCGAATTTGGATTGTCGCTCTACATGAGAACAGATTGGCGGTGTTCAGTCTGGTATATGGGGTGCAGAACGGGCGATTCGTTCTGCTGTATAGATACTTCAAACCTATTCGTTAAGTTGCTGATAAAGCGTTCGTATCGAAATATTTGTTATGTATAGCTCAATTTTGTAGATGTGAACAAGTTATTAACAATGAAATTCATTGCGAAATATTTATATTTTCGTTGTTATCAACACCTGCATCTGCACTTCAATACGCATATAGGATATATTATGCGTCGAAAGCATCGCAGCAGTTGGCGAATTCGTGATTTTTAAAAAGATAGTGTCAGGGATCAATGTTCCATAAGGAAGGATGGATCAATGAACCCTGTCACTGTTCTGAGATATCAGGACACACAGGAGGCGCTCCCTCATCTTGTCCTTTTGGGCGTTTACCAAAAAACAAATAAATGACCTGGAGGTATATGCGGATTTCTATATCCGCTTGTATAGACGTGACAAAAGTCACGGCTGTTGGGATTGAAGATCAATCATCCAACATGGAAACAAGCGCTCCTTCATGTTCAGTCGACTGTTCTTCATGAAACGCCTGACCCTTAGCCGCCTCTTCCTGAAAGCTCTCATCACCATTGAGATCGCGATGATGGGCGTATTCGGCGTGATCCCTGTTCCCACTCTGATTCAGGCGCTTGATTTCAGGATTCCGGAGTTGGCGCGCATCGTTCCGTTCACGGCTCCCTCGGCGCTCGCGAATATTCCGACTACGCTCGGGTACCAAGGGCGTTTAAAAAATGGGTCTGGCACAGCGCTCACGGGCACGTACTCGTTCATTTTCAGAGTCTACGCCACGTCCACGGGCGGATCTCCGATCTGGTTCGAGACCCAATCCGTCGTGGTGGACAGCGGGTACTTTGCGGTCCAACTCGGTTCCGTGACTCCGTTTGTGATGGACATGAACCAGCCACTCTACCTCACCACCGAGGTGAGTTCCGACGGTGAAATGTCTCCACGCGTTCCGATCAATGCCGTGTCGTATGCGTACACCGCAGGTGGTGTGAATGCGTTCGCCGCCGAACCGACGTCCGCGTCTGGCGGGCGCATGTACTACAACACCGCGAGCGGGAACATCTACTACTACGACGCAATCGCAAGTATCTGGCGACAGCTCACATCCTCGTCCACGGCAGGCGTTTCGGATACGTTACAGTCCGTCATCAACCAGGGAGCGACGGTCACGACGACGCCGACGTTCTATGGGGGAATCGTCACCTCGAACATTACGGCAACAGGTACGAGCGCCCTCGGTCCGTTGGTGTTCGGGAATGCGACGGGCGCGAGCCTGGACCTCGGGAATCTGAACGTGACCGGTACCACGAATCTCACCGGCGCCTTTACGTTCGTGAACGGCACGGGGACTACGATCTTCACAACGAACGCCGCGTTTACGAATGCCACCGCGACCAACCTGTTCGCGACGAACTTTTCCACAATCAATTTCAATCCCACGAACATCACTTGGACGAACGCTACGGGGACAAACACGACCTCCACGAACCTTGCGGTTACGGGGCTCACCACGCTCGCGGACGTGACATGGCAGGATGCGACGGCGACCACGCTCACACTCACCGGCGCGTTCGCGGCAGGATCGTCTACGGTCACCACCCTGAACTTCACGAACGCGTCCGGTTCTGCGCTCAACCTCTCCGGTCCGTTTGCGTTCGGAGGAGCGACCGGAACGAGCCTAGCTGTGAACAGTTTCCTCGTCGGGGGAAACACGGTCTGCCTCACGAACGGCGTGAACTGCCCTCCCGGAGCAACGGCTGATCTGAACTGGACGTACGATGTGGCAACAGACGTGGTTCGGAATGCCACAGCGACCACGGACATCGTGATCGGTGGCGCAGCGACCACGAGTGCACCCGTCTATTTCAGCCTAACGGGAACGAGCGCCTCCACGAATCGGTTTATCCTCGGTCAGAACCAGAACCTCGACGTCGTGATCGGCGGGGTCACGTCTACGGCCGCGAACAGTCAGTTCCAATTCTCGGGCGATGACCTCTTCGTGTACGGGAATATCGGCATCGCATCGACGGTTTACTCGAATTCGGGGTTCGTCGCCGGGGCAACGACGTTCTATGGAGACAACATCGTACGGTTTTCTTCGACGGGAACCCTGCAGTCTTTGACCAATGCGATCGTGCTCGCGCCCGCGTCGAATGAGGTTCTCCCTCCAACGGATCTTCAGGTGTCTTTGGGTCGGTTCGACCTGCGATTTCACGCCAATCTCGGCAACGTTACGTCAACAAATTCGACAAGCACGAATTTCTTTGCGACGAATGCGAGCATTACGAATCTGTCCACGTCGAACTTTAATCCCACGAATCTCTTGTGGGTGAATGCCACGGGGACGAATACCACTTCGACCAACCTGTACGCAGCGAACCTCCTTTGGAACGGCGCGACGGGGACAAATCTGCTCATCACGGGAAGCGCATCGACATCGCAGCTTTCCGTTGGAGGGTACGCCGTGTGCCTCTCAAACGGCACGAACTGCCCTTCGGGCATCGTCGAATCCGACACCCTGGCCTCCGTCACCCAGCGCGGAGCCACAGCCACCACCACCGTTACCCTCTTCGGCGGCCTCCTCACCTCCTCCCTCACGGCCACAGGCTCGTACTCCTTCGTTGACGGAGTTGAGAGGAATGCCACCAGCGTGAACATCGCCACCACGAACCTCACGGTGACGGGGACCTCGAACCTGAACCTCGTCACATGGAACGGAGCCACAGGCACGAACCTCTACGTCTCAAACACTCTTGGTGCCGCTACGGGCAGCTTCACGAACCTCACGGCGACCAATGCCCTCTTCACGAACACCACATCCACGAATGCGAACCTCACGAATCTGATCGTCTCGGGTCTCACCACCCTCCAGAACACCACCTTCACGAACGCTACGGGCACCACGTTATCCCTCACAGGCTCTCTCTCCGCAGCCTCCACCACGGTCACGACGTTGAACTTCACGAATGCCACGGGATCCAACATCTTCGTGACGAACTCGGTCTTCGGTTCAACCACCGCGACCAACGCCTTCTACACGAACCTCACGGCTACGAACTTCAATGTCACGAACTTCACCCCCACCAACATCACCT
>DATMXG010000044.1:0-8440 GCA_035561755.1 Methylomirabilis sp. (SeqCode) | reverse complement strand
TGGAGTTCGATCGGAGCGCTGATGCGCAGCGTGTAACACGTCATCTCGACAGAACGGATAACGAGACCCTTCCGCCATGCTTCGGCAAGCGCGAGAATGCGCCGCGAATACATCTTCTGTTCCGGATCGCCGACGATGTAGTAGGCGCATTGAGCGTCGACACCCCTCCACGACTCACTGGCTGCAGCACCCCATCCGTTCTGCGAGGGTTGTACCTCCGTGGCGTCTCCCGTGGGGGGATCCACGGGTTGCGGATCCGGCCGCTCGGGCTGCGCATAATGCGCGAAGGGGATCGTCACGACCGGAATGACCGGTTGTTTGGGAGGCGGATCGCCATTCGCACACGCCGCGACGATGGAATAGACGAACGCCGTCAATCGCAGAGACCATGCTGGCTTGACCATGAAATCTCCCGTTGTTGTGAGGAACGTTCTGTAAGTCATTCGTAACACACGTCGCCTGAAGCGGCAAGAGTCCTACAACAAATCGGAATAAAACATCCCGAACATTCGGGATTGTGTTGCGACCTGACGGTTCCATGGCGTGCATGAAACATTCAGGTCGATGGGGGTGGTCACGTGTGATGTGACCACCCCGAGGTAGAAGGAGCGAGGGCCCCGTCAACCGGCTCACCGCATGCTGACCACCGGCTTGGCCACGACCGTCCGTTCAGGAATCGCGAGACGGGCGGGTCGCACGTCACAGACCTCGTCCACCCGCATGTCTGCGAGCCTTCGTCCCTTGGCGTAGGCGACCGCCTCCGTTACGGAGTTGAAACTGTCGCCGGTAGCGCGCAGGACCCAGCCGCACGAACCCTGGTTGCGCTGCGCGAAGGACGTAGCGATGAGGTCGTGTTCCGCGCGCGGAGCGCTCGGAGCAGCCGTGGCGCCGATGAACGAGGTGGGCTGGTTCGGATCCAGCTGCACCACGGGCGTCGGGCTCGCGGAGGCGCGCGCCGTGGACTTGAAGGTCACGACTGCGCCCCTCTCGACCGGACGCACGTTGAACGACGCGGTCGCGCCGCAGCCTGCAATGGCGAAGGCGGCGATGGCGAGAAAAATGAGACCGATCTTGTGGCTGAAGGTGCGCTTGTTCATGATGGCTTTCTCCTGATTTACGACACCGGCCAATCCAGTATCGAACAAGATAATGTAACATATTCTTTACATTTTGTCAAGAGTAATTGTCATCAATATGTGCCTACGTTAAGCCATTTCTATCACAAGAGAAAAACCCCGCTTTTGCGAGGTTTTTCTCGTGATACAAATGTAATTTCACTAGTTTTTGGCTTTTTTCATGGCCATTTTCGCATCGCAGGAGTAACCACCTGAACCACCCAAAGCCAGGGCCAGTGCGATCGCGAAAACCAGAAGATCCACGTCTGCGCCCGGAAATGCCAGTTTTTTCACATAGAGCAGGATGATCGCGAACTGGATGGTGACGAGCCACGACACGTATTTCGTGAATACCCCCGCTGCAATCGCGAGTCCACCGAAGAACTCGAGGATGGCGACGGCATACGCCATGACGACCGGAAGCGGAAAGCCGAGCTTCGTAACGAATCCGATGAACCCTTCCATCCCGGGCGCTGTGCCGAACAACTTGCCGTATCCATGGAACACAAGGATGAACGCCAGGGCCAGACGAAGGAAGAGCACCGCCCAATCATGATTGCGGTTTTCGCATTTCAAATCTTCTTTCATAGATCGGTCGATTCGTATTGATGGTGAATAATGCATGAAATGATACCACGGGCACCCGTACGACGTAACAGAAAACCGCCGCAGACACATTCGGTCTACGGCGGCAGGAGCGCGGCAAGCGCCTCATCGATGAGGCCAACGTCGCTGGCATTTCCATAAATCGGTACCGGGACGACAGACTCCCGCTTTCCTACGGCAGGCGGAACGGTCGACAGGCGAACGGCGCGCTGCATCTCTTCCTCGGCCTTCTCAGGGTCGAGCCCGTGCTCATGAATGAGCCGGTCACAGAAATCGTACGGGTTTGCCGGCTGTAGCAGCACGGCAACGGTGGGGATGTCATATACATCCACATTCCGAGAGTGGAGTCGTTCGTACCCGACGGGCGTCATCCCCACGAGCGGTGTACGACCGGATGTTCGGATATCCATGACCTGCTTCTTCGGGATAAAGAACAGCGCATCGCCCTCTTCGAAGAATGTGAGCATCTCGCTCGTGCGATACCTTGCCACGTTTTCGCGGGACGTGCGGACGTACCACCGGTCATCACCGGGTTTTTCTTCCGCGCGCGTGGTGATCGTCTGCACGGGAGAATAAAGGTGAGGTTGGCTGTCAACAAGACGCTGCTGGTGGATCATGCGACCGGCGCGCCTGCTTCCGATAAAGATGAGGAGTGGAAGCCTTTGTTGAAGGTGCATGTTGTTATGCCTCCGTTCCCATGCTGGCAGGCCATTCGCGCAACGTCAACGCCAAAAAATGAGGACTGCGGACTTGTACGAGCTCCTACGTATCAACACGGCTTCTAGTCCCCGGTCCCCAGGTTCTCTAACGTCTGTGATATACTGATCTCCATGCAAAAGAGAGGGGCCTCTCATCACCCGTCCGGAGATCCGCGCGCGGCACTCTGGGCAACGCTCACGGTCGTTGCGTTCCCGATCGTCGCCATGTCCATGGGATGGTTCGGCGTGGACCCATTCACCAGTTTCGTGTTCGGCGCGGCGGCGAGCCTGCTCGTCCTCATGCTCGAAGCGGTGATACGCGGCCGCTGGTGGATTTCCGACCCGGCAATCGCGCGTGTGCTCGGAGACCCGGCGCTCGGATTCCGTCTCCTCGTGCTCGTGGGAACCGTCGTGCTCCTGTTCCAGACATTCGTCCTCGTTGGCTTCCTCACAGATGAATCATTCGACGCAAACGTGGTCCGCTTCGTCCTACATCGCCAGTGCGACGGGAAGGGGAGCGGTCTGTTTGCCAGATTCTGCCGCGAGGCCGATTCGCTTCCGACCTCGACGAGCATCAACATGATCTCCGCGGCCGTGCGCGAATCAGCGGGAAAGCGTTTCTTCGCCGGAGGCCTCGTTACATGCGCCGTACGGCCTCTCGCATCCAGATTCGAACCGCAGACCTGCATGCACGGCGCGCTCGTGCGCTGTGATCGTTGGGTGATGAGCCGTATTGCCGGACAACCAATAAGCGTGCAGACCGTTCAAAAGCCTGTCGTTGCAGCCCTCGGCATCCAGTCGGACGGCACGTACCGCATCCTGGGCTGGGCGGATGATCCTTCAACGCCCGAATGGGATGCCATCGACGGACCGATCGCGGAGGCAACGCTCCGCATGAATCTCGAACGGGCCAGGAACGAAGACGTGGACAGCCAGCTCGCCGCAGAAACGTATCGGAGGGTTTTGGAACAGGTCTCGAGTCGATAGGATCCGTGAGGAACCGTGGGACCGAATGCTCGTAACTGCACACGACACAAATATCCCCGGCACGCGCCGGGGATATTCATTTCACGGAAGACGAGATTTACTTCACGATGATCCGCCCCTTCGCGCCCGGGCTCACGTGGTTGTGGAAATCCCATTTTCCCGCATCGGTGAACGTGTACTCGTATGCTTCACCACGACCGAAAGCCTTCAAGGAATCGAAACCTTGTAGATTCGTATGGGTCGGGTGCGGGTCCGACGCCACCCACACCGGCTGACTCGTCTTATTCACGAACTTCACCTTAGTCCCTGGCACGACCTGGAGTTCATTTGGCGAAAAACCACCTTCCACATATTCGACGACCGGACCCGCTTCGCGTACATCTTCCTGTGCTTCAGGCTGAATCGGAACAGACGGCGAAGGCGCACCTGTGCCGCCGCATCCCTGACCGAGAAGAATCACGCCTGCAGCGATGCCGGCTGCCTTCAAAAATGACGAACGTTTCTTCATAGTCGATATGTCGTTAAGAGTCATTACGCGATGATAGCACACACGTTTGGGGTCTGGTGACTGGGAACTGGTAAATGGGGACTGGGAGTAGGAGCGGGCCTCCTCCTCATGTGATGTGTGCGAGTCGTCAGTCCCCATTTACCAGTTCCCAGTCACCAGACACGGCGTGCTAAACTACTGCGCGCAATATGAACATCACATTCCACGGCGCGGCGCGCGAGGTGACCGGTTCGTGCTACCGCGTGGAGACGGCAAAGACGCGGCTTCTCATCGACTGCGGCATGTTCCAGGGTTCCGCCTACACGGACGCCAAGAATTTTCGTGATTTCGGGTTTGATCCCGCAGACGTTGATGCCGTGGCTGTGACGCACGCGCACCTGGATCACGTGGGTCGTCTCCCAAAACTCTGCAAGGAAAAGTTCAAAGGAACGGTCTATATGACCCCGCCCACGCGCGACATCGCAAAAATCGTTTTGGAAGACGCGGAACAGATCATGGAAGACGAGTTCCGTCGCGATTACCGGCCTATACTCTATGAGCGGAAGGATGTGGAAACCGTCTTGTCCAAAACGAAAGGTGTGGACTACTCGCGCTGGGTCGTGGTCGGCGACCTGAAGTTCCGATTCCGCGACGCCGGACATATTTTCGGCAGTTCATTCGTTGAGGTCGAAGAACGCGGGGGTTCGCGCGTGGTCTTTTCCGGAGACCTGGGAAACGTGGACGTACCGATCCTCCGCCCGACAGCGCAGTCGGGTTCGTCCGACGCGATCGTCGTTGAATCCACGTACGGAAACCGTCTGCACGAAGACGTACGCACGCGCGCCGTAAAATTACGCGAGGCAATCATGGGCACGATCAAACGCAAAGGTGTGCTCATCATCCCGGCATTCGCCGTAGAACGCACGCAGGATTTGCTCTACGAGCTCAACAAGATGTGGGAGCAGGGGACGCTCCCGAAGGTGGACGTGTACCTGGACAGTCCCATGGCCATCCGCGTGACCGAAGTGATGCGGGCCTACCCGCAGTACTACGACAAGGAGGCGCTCGAACGCGTGATGGTCGGCGACGACCTGCTTGATTTCCCCGGCCTGCGCCGCACCGCATCACGCGACCAGTCAAAAACGATCAACGACGCGCCGAAGCCCAAGATCATCATCGCGGGCGCGGGCATGATGAACGGCGGCCGGATTTTACACCACCTCGTGCGCTATCTCTCTGACCCGGCGAGTACGGTGCTCATCATCGGTTACCAGGCTGCCGGGACGCTAGGGCGCAGGCTTTACAGCGGCGAACGGAACGTGGATGTATTGAATGAGCGGGTAACAGTGAAAGCGACCGTAACCTCCATCGGCGCATTCAGCGCCCACGCCGACCAGAAGAAACTCGTCACCTGGCTCGGCGAAGCGAAAACGCTTCCGAAGCGGGTATTCTGCACGCACGGCGAGGAGGAGGCGGCGGCAGCGCTCGCCACGAGGATCACCGAAGATCTCGGGATCGACGCGGAGGTGCCTCGGTTTGAACAGACGGTTACCATCTGACGGATTTCACGTATTACACGACCCGAAGAATCTCATTCCGTGAGGAACCTGTCGCAAGCAATGCCGTGGAACATTTCGCTATTCGTCATGTTCCATCCATCCGTGAGATAATACGAATACATGCACCCCTTCCCACTCTGGCTCGTATGGGCGCTCGCCGGTCACTTGGCGAACGGCGCAGCGTTCGTGATCGACAACACGCTCCTCCGGAAATCGTTTAAGCGCCCTGCCACGTACGCGGGGATCATCGGACTGCTCGGAGTGTTAACCGTCATCCTGCTGCCATTCGGCGTGCGTATGCCCACGCTCGCCGGACTTCCCTGGATTGTTATCTCCGGGGCCACGTTCATCCTGTCGCTCTGGGCGTTTTTTGCCGCGCTCGCGAAAGGGGAGGCGAGCCGCGTGATCCCGATCATCGGGTCGCTCATCCCGATCCTCACGCTCGCGGGGACCTTCATGTTCCTCGGCGAGAGGCTGACCCAGCCCCAGTTCGTCGGCTTCGGCCTCCTGATCCTCGCGACCGTGATCCTCTCGGGAGGATCCGTAAAAAGCCGATTAACGATGCCTACGATCCGGATGTCCGTTTTGGCGGCCGTACTCTTCGCCGTTTCATCCGTGACCGTGAAGATCGCATATATAAGCGACGGCTTTTTGACGACGTTCGCGGTGTCGCGCTTCTTCGGCGTGGCTGCAGCGCTCGTGATCCTATCGATTGACCGCGAAGCGATCAAAGAAGTCCGCCATGCGCTCTTCCCCCGGAGTTCGAAAAACACGTCGCACCGCGCGCACGGATACGGCGCCGTCATGCTCGTGATCACCGCGCAAACGCTGGGTGCGCTCGGGTACGTTGGCGTGCAGTACGCTACATCACTCGGGAGCGCGGCGCTCGTGAATGCGCTCCAGGCCGTGCAGTACGTGCTCCTCGTGGTCGTGGCGTTCGCGCTGCACACACGCGCACCCGACCTGCTCGGCGAAGACCTGACTGTTTCGACCGTCATACGAAAATCCGTGGCTATCGCCATCGCAGGAGCGGGGATGTGGCTGATCGTATGAATACACGAATGATTGAACTCGACATTCTGCCATGATTCGAAAACATCGTACCGCCCTGCCCACATTCCTCACGGCCGCCATCGGCCTCGGATTTGTCGCCGCCTTCCTCATCGCCTTCCTGTGGCTCGGCTTCCCGGTGAAGACGCGAGGGACGATCCGCGCTGGCGTCACGTTCAGCCAGATTTATGCGGGGAGTCTCGGGCTGAACTGGCGCGAGCTTCTCACAGTTACGCTCGACGATCTCGGCGTACGCCAATTCCGCATTCCGGCATACTGGAACGTGGTCCAGCCGACGAGGGATGTGTACGACTGGTCCACGATCGACTACCAGATGGATGAAATCGCGAGGCGAAACGGCCGTGTGCTGCTCGCCGTGGGGCTGAAACTGCCGCGCTGGCCGGAGTGCTGGAGACCGGATTGGGTGAAGAAACTGGATGTGAAGAGCGAACACGCGGCACGGCTCGCCTACGTGGAAGCCGTAATGACGCGGTACAAGGATCACCCGGCGCTCGAGGCATGGCAGGTGGAAAACGAAGCAACATTCTTATTCGGAGAGTGCCCATTCCCGGATCTCGCCTTCTTCAAGGAAGAACTCGCGCTCGCGCGCAGACTCGACCCGACCCACCCCATCACATCCACGGACTCGGGCGAACTCGCCACATGGCTTACGGTCGGTCCGTTTACAGATGCGCTCGGCGTGAGCGTGTACCGCGTGGTTCGCGTGCCATGGGGAAGCGCATGGAGCTACGACTGGATACCTCCGTTCTGGTACGCACGGCGCGCCATGCTCGTCTCCCCATGGGTGAAACGCGTATTCGTGTCGGAGTTCCAAATGGAACCATGGGTCGAACAGGCCGTCACAGAAACGCCGATCGAACGGCAGCTCGAAACGTTTAACGTGGAGCGCATGCGAAATAGTTTCACGTTCTCCGAACGCATGCAATTTCATGAAATCTATTTCTGGGGTGTGGAGTGGTGGTGGTGGATGAAAACGAAACAAGGTGATGCGCGTTTTTGGGAAACAGCTAAAGATTTTTTCCGGGCGCTTCCCTCGTGAACGGTCAGAAGGGAGGAATTATTCGTGTACGTCATCACGCACGATCATGCGCGCGATGGCCGACCGTCCGAATGCCAATTTTTCAAGTCTTACATCAAATGCGCGCCTGATAGCAAGGGCATTGCGGTCTGTGGCAGACAGCGCGTGACGACACAAATCACGCGTTGACGTTCGCCGAGTCCTGCGCTAGGGTCGAACGTCCGCCCGGACCCGACGGCAATCACGCCTCGGCGCTCGTTCCACTCGGGAGTTATCATGGAATTCCATGCGATCTTCAAGCGCATCATGTCTGCGTTGATGGGGCATGACAACGACACGATACGCCAACGCCTTGCAGCGACCTGGACGAATGAGCTGCTCTCTCACGCCGTTCGACGCGGCGCGTCGCGCATTCGAATCGAACCCGGCGATGATCGGGTATTGGTACAGTTCCACATCGGCCAGCGACTCGTGAACGGACCTGGGCTCGACCGGACGCTCGTGCCGTACGTTGCGAAGCACCTGAAACGCCTCGTATCGCTCGATGATGCCAACGTCGTTCGCCGACAGATCGGCTCCGTCGTGATCACGATTGCGAGGAAGCGCATGCGGATCAAAGTAACAACACAGCCGCTTTCACACGCGGAACACCTTGCCATCTATTTCGATGAACCATAGAGCGCTTCCCGCGTTCGACGGATGCACTCAGACACTCTACACGCCGCCCCGCGAAACGGTGCGGCGTTTGCTTGGCAGACGAGTCTTTTCCAATCCAAGAATGAGCCCCAAATAAGCTCAGGCCGCCCGAAGGACTTTGAATAAAGAGTACTTGGCTTCCTGCATCAGTATAGCTGCTTCGGTATCGCTCCGGAGGGTTGCGATTTGATCCAGCGTCTCCA
>DATMXG010000043.1:0-6748 GCA_035561755.1 Methylomirabilis sp. (SeqCode) | reverse complement strand
GCACGAGGCAGACCGGACGGACCGGACCGTGGCGGCGGCGTCGATTCTCGCAAAGAGCGAACGAGAACGGTTCATCTCCAAGATCAAGATAGAATGCGGCGTCGACTTCGGCAGCGGCTACTGCCACGACAAACGGACGCTTGCCTATCTAAAAGCAGCCCCGTTACATGGGACTGCTTGCGTGAGGTGGACGTGGGCGACGGCACGGTCGCTCACGAGTGCCCGCCGATGATGCACCGCGTACGGACGTGATCATTCATCATCGTCAGAACGGCCGATCGTAGGCAGCCTGGGTATCCATGGAATCCGCAACGACCGCGGAGCTTCTGGAATCGTGCTCTGTTTCGGTCGATACGACGGGGGGACGGATAAGGACGAGACTGATTCAACTCTCGTAATGAGGTCGGAGAGAAGGATAACGTTCCCCAGTTTGAAACGGATCCGGCAGGTTCCGTCCAACCGCTGTACGACTTCGCCTATCGGGATAACCGTGTCGAGATCGTTTCCGGCAATGGCGCCGTCCACGGGACAGGCTCCGAGATTATGTTCGCAGATTGTCGCGAACGCGGTATCCATGACCGCGCTACAGTAGCCGTTCGTCACGGCGTAAATGTACGAGGCCGTGTGATAGTACGTGATCATTCCATAATCCTCCCGCATGGTTGTACCGAATTGCCGCCCGTATGGCAAACGATTCTGTAGACGGATGGCTGCGCGGGGATCGAGGGTCATTTCAGGAAGTCGGGTAGTCGGGGGTGGAGTACGTGCCGCTATGGAACCATCGCGTCATCGGAGGGCACCACTGTTGCAATGACTTCATTATGGGCGAGTACTCCACCCCCGACTACCCGACTTTCTGAAATGACCCACCGAGCAGCCCGTCCGTACCCTTGACGGCATCTCTTTTCCAGCGCACCCTGCCTCCGCACCTTTCATACGGCCGAAGCGCGGTGCCTCGTCCTAACGGAGGTGCGGACTGACTGTGACCCGGAGATTTGAGAATGACGGATACCCAAGCGGCACAGCCGCTCACCCCGGTGGAGCGGTTCCTGAGCGACCTCGTACGGTCCGCGCTGAAAAGCGGACTGCACACCCCCACGGAGCTCGTGGAACGATTCCCGCCCGACGCGATCATGAGCTTCCTGAACGGCGAGCCGGCGAAGCGGGCGCGGATCCTCATCGAGATCCTCGGCTTCCCCGAAAAGACGGCGCACAAGCTTTCGGCCGTACAGGCCGGCGGCGTGCTCCAGACCGCGTTCGAAGCCGAAGAAGCCCAGCCGTCCAAGATCATCGCGGCCATCGAACCCGACGACATCGCGCGGCACTTCCCCAAGGTTGCGCTCTGGGCCTTCCTAGACGACGGCGAGTGGTGGATGAAGCCCAAAGCAGAAAAGCAGCCCGCGAAGGAATTCGCGCTCGTGGCTCTCGACGCGATGCGGTCATACGACCTCACGGCCCACGAATGCGCACTCGACCGGCTAGGAATCGCCCCGCTCGCGCGGTTCCTCCCGAAGGAACTCCTCGAACACCTGTTCGAAGATGCAACCGTGGGCGGACTGCGCAGAGAACCGTTCACGCCCGACCGCGTGTTCCGCATCGTGACCGCGCAGAAACTCGTAGAGCACGTGCCGCTCGAGGTGCTCCATGCGAACCTCCTCGTACCGCTCGCCACCGACCACGGCATCACGCGTTCCGCATTGAAAGCGCCAATACTGCCTTCGGACGAAGAAGTGGGTCCGGCCACGAGGGCGGCCACCCCGTTCGCTCATTCGAGCGCGCCTCCGGCAGCCAAATTGGAAAATACGCCGATCCTGGACGCCGGACCGTCCGAACACGGAGACAAGCCGTCACAGGTTACCGGACCGCCAGAGCCCAAGGCATCGGGAAAGCCACGCGACCGTCGTCAGTCTGCGATCCAAGGCGGTCGGATAACAGACCCCGCCGCACATGTGCGAACTGGCACCCTGCCGCCAGGAGCAGTCGACGAAGCATGGCCGTCCGACGACGGCGACGCACCCACCAAAGGCTGACGCCACGTACGTTCCATCACTCACGTACGTTCCATCACTAAGGATCAATTGATCCGAGACCCTTAACGCCCCACCCTGAACTTCAGGGATGGGGCGTTCGAGTATGTAAGGGGAGAGGAGTAAGCGAAATGACAAAATTTTTTACGGAGTTCGGAATCTCGTGTTTGGTGCCTGGTGCTTAGTCCTTAATACTTTGTGCAGAGTACTTGGTGCGGAGTGCCTCGTGCGTCTCAAAGTGGGCACGAAGCACCCAGCGCGAGGCACTTCGCATGAAGTACTAAAGACTAAGCACGAGGCATTAAGGCACCAAGCACCAGGCACCAAACACGAGATCCCGAACTTCAGTCAAAAATTTTGTCATTCCTCCCCTCTTCCTCCGTGACGCTATTCCCATTGTGGACGTTGCCTGATGCGTTTCCTCTGTGCTGTAATGCCGTGCATATGCACAAACATTTCATGCTGACGCTCACGGCGTTCCTGCCGCTCATCGCGCTCACAACCCCTGTTGCCGCCTCGGCCGCCACACCTCCGGCTCTTCTAAAATGGACCGCACCTACGACGGGCATGAACTCGTACACCTATTGGTACGACCCGAACGGCGGACGTTATGTATTCCTGTCCGACGCGGCGGTGACGAGCTGGTACCCGGACGCCTCGTCCCGCATGCAGGAGACGCCCGTGGCCGAGCTCGCCATAATCCCGCTCAAGGGGACCATGTCGCACAAACCGGCCGTCCGTCTTATCCGATTCGCGTCCAGCCCGCGCGTATACGCCGTGTCGCGCTACGGAATGCTTCGCTGGCTCACCACCGAAAATGTCGTGACTGCCCTCTACGGGACGGATTGGAAATCGCGTGTGGATGAAATCTCCGTGGCCGATTACCCCGTGTACCGCATTGGCAGCGCGGTGACTGACGAAGCGGAGTTCGACCGCGACCGATACCTCATGGCAGCCCCCACGCCGTCCGAGAACATCCCCGCCACAAAACCGCCCGAAGTCTATGAAGCGAAGGTTACGCTCACGGCAGACAGGGCCTCGGCGCTCGTGGGACAAACCGTCACGCTCACGGCAACGGTCGCAAACCCGCAAACATCCTGGCAAAACCTCACGATCCGCTTCTACGATCAGGCAAACCAAGTGGTGAAAACGTGCAACAGCACGGTTGGATGCGCGCATTCGTTCAGCGTAACGGGACCGCTCGGCTACCAG
Organism: Methylomirabilis sp. (SeqCode); assembly: GCA_035561755.1. Classification (GTDB taxonomy): domain Bacteria; phylum Patescibacteriota; class Patescibacteriia; order 2-12-FULL-60-25; family 2-12-FULL-60-25; genus 2-12-FULL-60-25. The sequence continues at coordinate 3,509 of DATMXG010000043.1, read as the reverse complement.
TCTTACGTGGCGCGGGTCTTCAACGAATTCGATCAGGCCGTATCTTCAAACCCCGTAACGGTCTACGCGGCAAACCCGTAATAGCATCGTTGTAACAACACATAACCGAACACGGTACAATAGCTGCGTACGGAGTTAATTCATTCATTCTCATTCTTAGACCCTTATGAAAAAGAGCATTGCTCTCATCACGGCGACGACCTTCTCCCTGTCGCTCGTGACCCCGCTCGCCGCTTTCGCCGAAGAAGCGTCCGCTACAACGAACTCGGCCGCCACGTCCGTCACGACGATGCCGCCAAAAACGTGCGACGACCGCACGGCAGCGCACGAAGCCAACTTGGCCAAGCGCCGGGCAGAGGCCGACGCGCGTCTCGCCGAACGTCGAAGTGACGCAGACAAAAAGCTTCGTGAACGCGTCTCGGAAGCCGACGCACGGTTTGCAAAGCACCGCGCGGATGCAGACGCGCGATACCTCGAACACCGCGCGAAGCGCGATGAACGTGGATACAAGAACGACTCTGTGAAAGCCGCGTTCGCCGCCTACCGCGCTTCCGTCGACACCGCGCTCAAAGCGCGCCGCGCAGCGATCGACGCCGCACTCGCCGCCTACCGGACCACGCATGAGTCGGCGCTCGCCACGCGCAAAGCGTCCGTGGACGCCGCACTCAAAGCGCGCCGCGACGCCGTAGATGCAGCCTTCGCAACTTGGAAGCAGCGCTGCTCGCTCGAAGGCGATGCCCGCAAAGCCGCGAACCGGGCGTTCCATGACGCGCTCGAAACAGCCAGGAAGAACTTCCGAGCCTCCATCGATGCCGCGCATCAAGCCTACAAAGCAGCGATGGATCCGGCCCGCGACGCCCGCAAAACCGCCGTCCATGCCGCTCAGGATGCCTTCAAAGCCAGCGTGAAGACGGCCCGCGAAACGCTTGAAGCCGCGCTCAAGGCGGCACGAGGAGCCACGCCAACACCGGCTCCTGCAACCACCACGACCCAATAAGTCATCTATCAACACAACACCCCGCCTGCATCCAGGCGGGGTGTTGTGTTATCTGGCGGCATTGACGTTAAGACTTGACACGGGCGAATATTTCTGATTGAGTACGTTATCCTCTTCACGGAGGACCGTACGTTGTACGGGCGGGTCAGAGACCCGCCCCCATGAACCGAAACAACCGCAGGAGTGAGAGATGATGACCTTCATTGAGGAACAGCGGCAACGCCTCCTCGCGAAGCGGGAGGCCTACATGAGGATGGCGATGAGCCTTCCCTCCGGCGAGATCAACATGCACGCGCATGGGAAGCTCACCACGTCCATGCGCTTCATCGAACGCGCGCTCGCGCGCATCGAGGAAGGAACGTACGGCACCTGCGTTGACTGCGGGGAACAGATTCCTCCCGCGCGTCTCCGCACCGTCCCCGGAGCGATCCGGTGCACCGGCTGCCAACAGGAACGGGAGGCGACCCATGGCGACACCGGCTGAAGACGCTTTGCTGCGTGCCATCAACCGCGCCATTGCGAACATCGGCGTTTGGTCGGACGACACCAACCTCGAGTTGCGGATCCATCCCGTGTGGGTGGAATACATCTGCGATCTCATCACGAGCAAAGCGCCGAACTCGGATATCGTGCCTGCAACGTTGCACTTCTTCCGCAGCCTTCCACCAGACGAGCAGCGGCGGCTGTACGCCAACGGCGACCATTCGCTCGAGGAATTCGCCGCCCTCATCAGAGAAGGCCGAGACCTGTTCGTAAAAGTGGTCTGCGCCCAGCCGAAAGGCGACGCGTGACAGGGAGTCCCGACTCACGGACTCCCTGTTTCTTTTTTTTGAGACGTTCGCTATTCGGCTGCAACCGGAGACGCTTCGGAGCTGCGCGAACGGAAGGAGAACGCGCGGAGAACCTGCATCCGATTCCTGTGCCCCGATTCGATCTCATCCTCGTATCGATCCGCCTCCTCGTCTGTCATGTCCTGCTTGGGAAAATGCGTCGCCGGCACACGCACGATTACGAACTCGATCTCGTTTGGATGGATGATCCCGGTTGCGTTCCGAACCAGCCGGCGGTCGGGGCGCGGGTCAAACTCGGACTGCGGTATGGTCCGGAGTTCAAGATCCGTCCCTCGACGGATGCCGACCACGGTCGCGATTCCGCCTGCCGTAGCGCGGCCCTCGAGGAACGCAGTCTTCAACCCCAGCTCTCCGTCGCTGCGCCGCCACGCCACGCTGTTCGCGGATACTTCACCAGGTCTCTCGCCAGTTCCCACCGGAAGGTCGCGGTTCCACAAGATCGACTGCGCGATGGCGAGAGGATCCTCCCGCCGCACCACCAGCTCCTCGTCCTGTCCATACATGCCATAGATATCGTTCACATCCGCGTAATACGTTGCACCTGCTTCGAGGAACGCCTGCTTCATCCGCTCGAATACGTGCTGAACGGCCTCACGGCGCTCGATGGATGTACGCGGCTCCGTCTTGATCGCTTCAATCGCCTCGAGGAGTTCGCCTGTGGAGTACCGGGGCTTCATCCGGGCTCGTTCGGGCGATGGTATTCCGGCGTTCGGCATAGCCATATGGTGACAGGGTAATTGAAGACATGGATGGCGTCTACGCATTGAAACCCGCGGTAGAATCCGATAGCCTTAAGATCGGCCGTCAGGTCCGTATACCGCATACGGGCCGTCGTCGCTTCATCCCGCCGATGGCGGGGCGGCTCCCAGGCCCGTAGCTCAGTGGTAGAGCAGGCGTCTTATACACGCTTGGTCGCAGGTTCGATCCCTGCCGGGCCTACCAACCAAACCCCCGCCTGCATGCAGGCGGGGGTTTGGTTTGGCGACGGATACTCGACGAGACCGACTCACTGCGGCATCATACGCCCCATGTCAGACGTTTGGACGATATCGTTCGGTGACGCAAAAAAACGCTTGGATGTCTTCCTGTCAGAGAAGGTGGCGGGATTGTCGCGCGCACAGGCAAAGAAGCGCGTGGAAGCGGGTGGATTCACGGTGAATGGCAAACCGGTAAGCGGCCATCATTTTTTAAAAGAAGGAGATATCGTCGCAGCGGTCCCCGTAGGGACGGGGTCTCCCCGCCCCGCAGGAGGCGGCAAGGGACATCGTGCCAAGAGGGCGAAACGTAAAACCGATTCTTTTGAGAACGCCCAGCAACACCTCGAGCCGGGCGGCGAGACCGTGCCTGCCCTGAGCGGAGCCGAAAGACCCCTCCGTATCGTCGAAGAGACTCCCGACTGGATCGTCGTCTACAAACCCGCAGGCGTGCTCATGCACCCGGATACACAAACCCCGGAGGGGACGCTGATTGACGCGGTCATCACGCATGCGCCACAAGTGGCGAAGATCGGAGAAGACCCGGTCCGGCCCGGCATCGTGAGCCGGTTGGACAAAGACGTGAGCGGCCTCGTGGTGATCGCGAAGACACAGGCGGCGTTCGAGGGCCTCAAGCGGCAGTTCGCCGAACACTCGGTGACGAAAGAATACTTCGCGCTCGTACAC
>DATMXG010000042.1:0-5658 GCA_035561755.1 Methylomirabilis sp. (SeqCode) | reverse complement strand
CGCCGCGGCAGCGTACTCGTCGTGGGGAACGGAAAGCGGAATCTTCCGGAGTCGGCGGCGGCGTTTCTCGCCGACGGTCTCGCTCTTCACTGTTCGCTCCTCGCTGGTACGCCGGACGGCAACCCGGGCGCGCTCCTCCAGACGGCGCTTCAGCGTCATCCGACGGCCGAGGTTCGGCTCTACCAGCCCGAGCATTCCCGTCGTTCTGACGACCTGCCGTTCGGCAGCTTCCCCGTCACCTTCGTCGGTCCGGAGAAGGAGGATATGCGGCGCCGGATGGTTTCCGATTCCAACGCCGTGCTCGTTCTGGGCGGCGCCACTGGTACCATGCGGGAAACCCTCCTCGCACTCCAGATGAAAAAGCCGGTCTACGTCATCGAAGGCTACGGTGCCGTGGCGGAGTACCTGCTCTCCGAGAAGGGCCTGCGAAAGAAGCCGCAGGTAATAGTCTGCAAAGACCTGCCTTCCGCGGTCCAGAAGATCGTCGACCAGCTGAACGCGTGACGTGTTCTCCGCCGCATCCCGTGCATTTGCATGGGGTGCGGCTATTTTCTTGGCGTCAACCTGTACCCGACGGTCGGGCACCCCGCGAGACGATTGACAACGTGCCCTGTTTCCGCTATCCTCGCGCGTTCGCCCTTTCACCAAGGAGACTAAACATGCGGACCGTGTATGCCTACGATTACGCCCGTGCCGTGGCAACGAGACTCGATACCGCCACCGGCACGGACGTGTGCGGCGCGCTCGTGAGGGAACGCGAAGCGGAACTGGATCGCGATGTGCCGCTCGACCTTCGCCATGAGCTGTTCTTCCGGATCCTGTCCGACGCGATTGGATCCGAGGCCGTCATGAGTCTCACGGTGTCCGTGAACGTACGGAAGGCGTCCACTATCGCCAACGTCATCATCGGAGCCGCTTGCAGCAAGACTCAAGAACCCGTGCCAGACGCCCGCCACTGGGAGTCGTGCCCGTACCACCGGGAGTGGCTGAAACAGGTGTTCGCCATCTACCTCGACTGCCTCACCGGAAGGTCGTTCGAGGAGATCGCCGCGCGGAATCGCAATCCTACGGAAGCGCTCATGGAGAAGCTCAAGCGGGTAATGTCCGCGATGGGAGAACAGGTCTTCACCCGGTGGGGGAAGACCCTGCTCCACCCGCAGAATCTGCTCCTCCTCCTGCGCGCCGTGGAGGGCCTTCCGGAAGCCAGGCAGATCGACGTGGTGAAGGACATCTTCATCGCGGTCGCGAACTCCGGACGTATCGTGGAACCAGACGAGTTCGCGATCCTCGTGCGGCGCGTCACGGCGCCTGCGGGCAGCAAAGACATGAACTGACGGCCCGGAGCGGTCCCACGCGTCAAACAGACGAATAACGAACGGCGACCCTCACTCGGGGTCGCCGTTTTTCGTTCGCGACGCGGCGTCGCGTGCTTCGCGTCCGCTTCCGTTACCTATTGTTTCGCAAAAGATGTGAGCTTTCCCATGAGCTTGCCGAGCGATAAACGTCCGGCGCGCTTCCGGGCCATCACCGTCTTCACGGCCGCTTTGATGTGGCTCACGCCCATGCCGAAGTGCTCGATGAGATCGTTCGGCGGACCGGATTCGCCGAAGCGGTTTGCAACGCCCACGAATTCGATCGGCGTGGGCCGCGTCTTCGTTAAGAATTCCGCAACCGCGCCGCCGAGTCCTCCCGTGATCTGATGTTCCTCGACCGTCACGATCGCGCGGCACTTGTCCGCCGCGGCAAGAATCGTCGCCTCGTCGAGCGGTTTCACGGTGTGGGAATTGATGACCATGCACTGGATGCGGTCGCGTTTCGCCAGGTCATCCGCGGCTTTCAGGGCTTTATAGACAAGCGGGCCGCACGCGATCACCGCCACATCCTTCCCGTCGCGGAGCACGGTCGCCTTCCCGATTTCAAACGGCGTGTCGTCCGTGGTGAACACCGGCGTTTTCTCCCGCGCGAAGCGGAGGTAGCACGGCCCTTCGAGTCTGGCGGCGGCAACGGTCGCTTTTCTCGCCTCAATCGTGTCGCAGGGCGCGATCACGGTCATGTTCGGGATCACGCGCATGATAGCAATGTCTTCGATCGCCTGGTGCGTGGCCCCGTCCGGGCCGACGCTGACGCCGGCGTGGCTCCCTATGATCTTCACGTTTACGTTATTGAGACAGATGTTCGTGCGCACCTGCTCCCAAGCCCTTCCAGGGCAGAACATGGCGTAGCTCGTGATGAACGGGATTTTTCCCGTGAGCGCCATGCCTGCGCCGAGCGCGGCCAAAAGCTGTTCCTGCACGCCCATCTGCACGAAACGATCAGGGAAATGCGTTTTGAAATCCAGATTCCTCGTGGACTCGGTCAGGTCGGCGCACAAGACGACGACACGTTCGTCCGCCTGCGCCGCTTCCACGATGCCAAGGCCATATCCGTCGCGCGTGGGCTTCTGTTCGATCTTGGGATCGAATAGTTTGGAGATGAGACGGGCCTCGTCACGAATGCTGAATTTCATACGTCTGCGGCGTGGTCGATTTTGAGGCGTTCCTCAATACTCTTCAGTTCTTTGAGTGCCATTTCGGCCTCGCCGGGTTTGAACGGCTGGCTGTGCCAGAGATAGTTGTTCTCCATGTAGGACACACCGCGGCCCGGGATCGTGTGTGCGAGGATACAGATGGGTTTCTGGTGGATCTTCTTCGCTTCTTCGAGCGCACGTGTCACGTCCTGGATGTCGTTGCCGTTGCAATCGATCACATGCCAGTTGAACGCTTCGTATTTCGCGCGGAGCGGTTCGAGCGGCATGATGTCTTCGGTGTTGCCGTCGATCTGGATGTTGTTCCGGTCCACGATGCAGATGAGGTTGTCGAGACGGTTCTTGCCTGCGAACAATACAGCTTCCCAGTGCACGCCAGCCTCGTGTTCGCCGTCGGACGTTGCGCAGAATACGCGCCAGGTCTTTTTTTCCATCTTCCCCACGTACGCGATGCCGGTCGCTTGAGCGAGGCCGGATCCCAACGGTCCGCTTGTCGTCTCCGAGCCGGGGAGACGTTCACGTTCGGGGTGACCTTGAAGTCGCGTCCCGAGTTTTCGGAGTGTCTGCAGTTCTTTGATTGGGAAGTATCCGGCTTCAGCCATGGCCGCGTACCGGATGGGGCAGATATGTCCGTTCGAGAGGATCAGGCGATCGCGATCTTCCCATTCCGGGTCTCTCGGCTTGTGATTGAGCTCATGGAAATAGAGCACGGCAAATACGTCGGCCATGCCGAGCGCCCCGCCCTGGTGACCGCTTCCGGCATACGCGACCATGCGGATCACGTGCTGCCGAAGCTTGTTCGCGATGATTTCCAGCTTCTTCACTTTTGCCTCATGGAGATGGGGCATATCCGAGAGGCATGATAGCAGGAAGGAAGCGGGCGTAGAATGACTAATGCCTAATGACTAATGACTAATGTCGGATCGCGTGATTAGTTATTAGGCATTAGTTATTAGGGATTAGTCATTCTATACAAACGCTCCGACCGAAGCCGGAGCGTTTTATTGTCGCGTACGGTTCGTACACCGCCTATCTCATCTTTCCGATGAACCACTTCACGAGCTTCCAGCCGAACCACACGATGAATGCGGTGAAGGCGAGGAAGGGGAGCACGGCAACGAGGCCTATGATGAAGCGGACAAGGAAGTCCACGAAAGCTTGGAGCGTCTGAACGAGCTCGCTCGCCGACTGGCGGACCACTTCGAGGGGATCCCACGTGCGGGTGGGTACTGCTACGCGCGTTTCTTCCGTGAGCGTCACCCTGATGGTCGCCAGGTCCGTCTTGTTCTCCATGTAACGCTTGCGGCCTTCGAGGCGCTGGATCCGGCCGCGCACGTCCGCAAGCCGTTCCGCAACGGCGAGGACCTCCTCGATCTTGCCCGAGCGCTTCATGATTTCGAGGTACGATGCCTCTTCCGCCTTGGCGTTCCGGAGGTCGGACTCCACGTCCACGAACTCCTCGGTGATGTCTTGGCCGGCCACTTCCTCGTTTAGCACCACCACGGCCAAACCCTTCAGTTCGGCAATCGTCTGTTCAAATGATGCTACGGGCACGCGCACGAGAAGCTCCGCTTCACGCGGGCCCGTCCCGTCGTCGGAGATCGTCGAGGATTCCACGTATCCGCCCTTCACCGTGACGACCGTCTTCACCTGATCCGAAGACTTGGCCGCGTCGGCTACGCGCAGATCGAGTGCGCCAACTTTGATGACGCGCTGTTCCTGTTTCGCGACGCCACCGACGGTGGGGCCGGGTGCGCTCCTGTATTCCGCCGTGGGAAAAGGAGCGGGCGAGGCGCTTGGTGGCAGCGCATTAGCTTCGTCGGCAATGCCGAGCGCGCTTACGCCGCCGAATCCTCTGGAAGAGGTGCGACCGGGCGGTTGGCTGTCCACCCCCGATTCCGGGGTGCGGACGGCGTCGATGATGTTAAAGATGACGCTTCCGCCGATCAGGACGGCGATGACGAACAGGCCCCAGGCCAGTATGCCGGGGCGCTTTTGAGAAGAGGTGGGTGGCATAGATCCAGAGTATAGCAAATGTTGTTGACAAGCGGTATCGCTCTTGAGTTATCCCCGGAATGGTTAAGGATTAAATGACGAAATTCGAATGACGAATGACGAAACACCCTCTGAGAGCGTTTCGTCATTCGTCATTCGAATTTCGTCATTGGTTCCATCATCTAAACGCCTCGGCCGGAGCCGAGGCGTTTGTCTTGTATCGATGGCTGGTACGTTTACGGCACCACGTTCACCGTCCCCTGCATCACAGGGTGCACGCCGCAGTGGTAGTCGTATGACCCGACCGTGCTGAACGTCATCGACCACGACTGTCCACCCTGGAGGTTGCCGGACTCGATGCCGCCCGAGCCCACCACGGTGTGCACCTGGTTGTCGCGGTTCGTCCATGTGATTTGCGTTCCTTTCTTCACGGTGATCGATGCCGGCACCATGCCCGAGGCAACGTTTCCGATCGAGATCGTCACTTTCGTCTCGTCGAACTGCTTGTCTTGAGCGATCGTGGTGGTGAGGGTCATCACGTTCGCCGGGTTGTAGTCCGAAGCGGTCTGGATAGCCGTGCCGAGCTTATAGTTGATGAAGAACGGGTCCGGCAGATCTTCGATCTTGTTCTTCCAGTTCAGGCCGTAGAGGGTGTTCGCAAGCGATTCGCTTCCCACGTGGCGCAGGATGCCGCCCTGATCCACCACGTACGTGCGGGGGTCGGTGGTGATCTTCAGCATCTTCACGCCCGGGCGGTATGTTACGTTCCCGCCGATGGGGATGGCGCCGAGCTGCGCGTCGGTGATCGTCTTTACGCCTGAGAAATCCGTGTACCAGGTGAAGTATGTCTTTTCGTTCGGAAACACATACCGCTTCCCGTTGGGCGCGAAGTAGTACACAGACGAGACGGACTGGCCTTTAATGAGGTCTCCGGCCGAGAAAGCGCCGTACGTGGCGGCGTGGCCCGCGATGGGGGCGAACGCTGCACTCATGGTCGCGAGCGCCGTTGCGATGGCCATGGCGCGTGAGGTGTGTCGCATGAGAGTGAAATGAAGTGAATGAATTGGTTGATCAATGATGCCCGGTCATGGGAAGGCCGTCAAACGGGGAACGGTGGGGAACGGGGATCATTTCAGGAC
>DATMXG010000041.1:0-2971 GCA_035561755.1 Methylomirabilis sp. (SeqCode) | reverse complement strand
ATCGTAAACGGCACCCCGTATTCGTTGTTCTCGTTCTTGAGCGATGCACGCACGTCCGACGCCGGCTCATGCGAACCGAGTGCCACAGCGATCGCTTCTTTGGCGGAAGACTTGCCGACCGAACCCGTGATCGCGATGATCGTAGGCTTCTCACGCTTGATCGCGCGCCGCGCGGCCGCTGCGAGAAAACGTTGGATGGTTTTGGCGAGCATAGTTCGAGGCAGTTGGCAGTAGGTCGTGACCAGAAAAGGCTACAGCAAAGCGCGCCTACTGCCTATTGCCCTCCGGTTGTGCCTGTCGCCACACTCCCCGTGGAAGTGGAAATAGCCGGCAATTCAGGCAGTTTTTGCTGGCTGGCGTCACGTTCGGTCGGAACCTGAAGATAGTTCAACAGGAACCCGGCGATGTCGCCGAAAAGCGGTGCGGCAGACGATTCGGCCCACTGAACGCCGCTCGGACGGTCGATTTTTACGAGCATGACGAACCGCGGATTATCCGCCGGCGCGAACCCCGCGAAGCTGCCAATCATCACGTTCTTAAGATACCCGGGATTCTTCGGGTCGGGCACCTGTGCCGTACCCGTTTTGCCGGCCACGTAGTATCCGGGGACACTGGCGCGCTTCCCATGCCCCCGCTCCACCACGGACACGAGCATACCGGAGATGAGCCGTGCCGCGCGTAGTGAAATGGCGCGTCCAACGGTCTGTGGTTTCGTCTTTTCACGCGTACCATCCGGCCGAATCACCTCATCCACCACGTACGGTCGCATGAGCACACCGCCGTTCGCGAGCGCGGCATACGCAATCACGAGCTGAATGGGCGTGACGCTCAATCCCTGGCCGAATGACGCCGTGGCAGAGAACACGCTCCCCTTCTTCGACAATGCGGAAACGTCGCCCTTCGCCTCGGGAGTAAGACCGATACCCGTAGGCTTTCCGAAACCGAACACCTCAATGCCGCGTTTGAACGCATCACGACCCACCTGCCGCTGCACGAAGATCGTGCCGGTGTTCAGCGATTCGTCGAGTACCTGCGTCATGGTCTGTTCGCCGTGCGCCTTGCCGTCCGAGTTCTTGATCTTGAATCCGTCAATTTCCTCCATGCCAGTATCCACGTACGTCGTTTTCGGCGTCACCTTTTCCTCCTCCAGACCCACGGCCATGGTGAACGCCTTGAAGACAGACCCCGGCTCGTACTGTGCAAAGGTTACGGGGTTATTGAAGTCATTCAGATCATCGGTGGCTCCGTAGTTCATCGGATTAAAATCGGGCGTTGAACACATGGCGAGCACGGCGCCGGTCTGCGGATCGAGAATGACGACGGAACCGCCCTCTGCGGCATACCGCGAGACGGCCTGCTGCAAACGCTTGCAGGCCTCGTGCTGGATCGTACGGTCAATCGTAAGCACCACGTCGCCACCGTTCACCGCTTCGCGGATCACGCCGTCATCGAGCACGAGACGGCGGCCGCCTGCGTCTTTCTGCGCGGAAATAAAACCGGGCTTGCCGGCCAGAACCGCATCGAATGCCCCCTCGATCCCGTACGATCCTTTGCCTACACCATCATCGCCGGGCCTAACAAAACCGAGCAGATGGCCACCGATATTCGCTTCGGGGTAGTAGCGGGCCCACCCTTTCACGAAACCAACACCGTCAAGCTTTTTTGCGCGTATCACATCTGCCTGCTCGGTAGTGAGATTCTTCGACACGGGTTCGTACGGATCATCCGGCTTGGCGGTCCAGGTTGCAACGAGCTCGGCCTCAGTCTTCCCCGCGAATGCAGCGAGTTCACGCGCCACCGCGCCCGGATCCTTCATATTTTTCGGCACCACATAGACCGTCCATGCGTCGCGATTCGTGGCAAGCGGGTGAAGCGTGCCGTCCGTACGGTCGCGCACGAGAATGCGGCCGCGCTGCGGAATAAGTTTGGCCTGCAGTTCATGCTGGTTAGACGCGAGGAGACGGTATGACCGCCCGCTCCACACCTGAAGATAGAACAAGCGTAGGAACACGAGCGCCCCAAGGCCCAAAAATACCCACTGGAGCCAGCGCAGACGATCGCCTCCGAACGTCGTGGTCCGTTTTGCCTGTGACCGGTACGTGGCGACGTGCATGGAAGGATATGGTAGCAGGAAAATGACTAATGCCTAATGTCTAATTAGCATAATCCGACATTAGTCATTAGGCATTAGACATTAGTCATTCTCAAAATACTTCTTCCCCTTCAGTTCCTCCGGCAGATAATCCTGCTCCACCGGCCCTTCGTGGTCCGGATTGTACTTGTATCCTTCGCCATATCCCAGGTTCTTCATGAGCTTCGTGGGCGCGTTCCGGATGTGGAGGGGAACGGGCGCGTTCGGGAGGCGACGGACGTCTTCCGCAGCTTGGCCGTATCCCGCGTAGAGCGCGTTCGACTTCGGTGCGCGCGCGAGATACGCAACGCATTGCGCGAGGATCACGTTGCATTCCGGCATGCCGATGAAGTGGCAAGCCTGGTACGCGGCGACGGCCTGGACAAGGGCCTGCGGGTCGGCGAGTCCGACGTCTTCAGACGCGAAACGGACGAGTCGGCGAGCGACGTACAACGGGTCTTCCCCCGCTTCGAGCATGCGCGCGAGCCAGTAGAGCGCGGCGTTCGCATCCGATCCGCGGAGACTCTTGTGGAGCGCCGAGATGATGTTGTAATGCTCCTCGCCTTTCTTATCGTAGAGGAGGTACGATCGCTGCAACGCGGATCGGAGCTGTTCGAGGGTCAGACTCACCGTTCCGTCCTTCCCCTTGGGAGACGCGTTCACGGCAAGTTCGAGCGCGTTCAATGCCGTCCTCGCATCGCCGTCCGCCGTGACTACCAGCTCTTCGATGACGTCGTCCGATGCCACGACCTTCAGCTTCCCGAGTCCGCGTTCCGCGTCTAACAATGCGCGGCGGATGATGCCGCGAATGCCGTCCATGTCGATCTTGTTCAATACGAA
>DATMXG010000040.1:0-7638 GCA_035561755.1 Methylomirabilis sp. (SeqCode) | reverse complement strand
ACATGATGGTCGCTCATATGGAGGGTCATATGCCTTCCAGTATGGCGGCCTGTGGATCGCCAACCCGATTTGCCTATTTGGGGCTCATCATGTGTTGGAATCGGAAACTCATTTGGGACTCATGTTGTATTGGACAAGTCTAGACGTTGACTCCCTACAGCTCCGGCGTACCATGTATCCCTATCGGGCACCTTCACATTCCATACGAGGAGACTGGACTGAATGCAACCGATTCGGAAGGTCATTGCCGATGTCATGCGCACGCTTGGCGCATACCGCGACGACGATCTCGCCGAACGTGAGATCGTGGAACGCTGGCTGCGCGGCATCTTCATGGCCGCCAGCATCAAGAAATACAGCGGAATCGCCATTCATGCCACCAACGACGGCTCTGCGCTCGAAGCGCTACTCCACACCAATGGCGCGAGTTGCAGCACAGACCGCATTCGCCCGCTTCATATTCGCCACGCAGAATCGCTGAAAGCGTATCTTTACGCTCGAGCGGAATCCAATCAACCGCTGCCGCATCGAGGCAGCGTGGATCTCGGTACCTTCGAGGAAACGGTTGGCAACATCGCCTTCATCGTCAGGGTCTACCTGACCTCCGTAGGCGAGACCGATGCATACAACCTCATCCTCAAGTACATCACGAACTGATGGCCAGGCAGCTTCGCGCCGTTCCGGAAACACCGGAACGGCGCTTTCGTCACATGATGAGATTCGCCATCTTGACCTACCGGCAACGCCATCTGCAGTCATAGAGATTTGTCCGTCTCAGTTACGGTCACAGTACGGAGAGCGGTGTGGTAGAGATCGCATTCACCGGAAAACGGAACAAGACATATATGACGCGCGAACTCTTCGGGCCTATAGAACACACGTTCGACGGATATTTACATCCGCGGAGATGAATGCGGACCGAAGCGACATGAATCAGTTCGCAGCGACGAACTCCAACTTCAACTCCCTGTTCAGTCCAAGTCTGAACGATCGGGAACGTGAGATCGGCGCCCCGAACGAGCTCGCCCGGATGGGTGTCGTCGAACGGACCGAGATCACGCGTCCCCATCGCGGACTGGGACACGAAGTGGACCGGACCGTGTACGCGATCAAGAAGAAGAAGAAGAAGAAGAAGAAGAAGAAGAAGGTCAGAACTTCTCCTCCGTCATAACGCTGCCCGTTTCGCCATACGGGCGACGTTTCCTTTCCTTGACGTACAGTGCTGTTTCCTATACACTCCCGCCACATCAAACCCCGAACCATCGGGGTTTCTGTGACCGACATGGAATTACGCAATATCGCAATCATCGCCCACGTGGACCACGGCAAAACCACGCTCGTGGACTCGCTCCTGAAGCAGTCCGACTCGTTCCGCGAACGCGGCCTCGAGGGTGAAACGATTATGGACACGAACCCGCTCGAGCGAGAGCGGGGTATTACGATTCTCTCAAAAAATGCGGCCGTGATGGTGAACGGAGTAAAAATCAACATCGTAGACACGCCGGGTCACGCGGATTTTGGCGGCGAAGTGGAACGCATCATGAACCTGGTGGACGGAGCCCTGCTCCTCGTAGACGCGAAGGAGGGACCGATGCCGCAAACGCGTTTTGTGCTCAAGAAGGCGCTCGAGGCCGGGCACCGCATCATCGTCGTCATCAACAAAATCGACAAACCGGACGCACGTGCGGACTGGGTGCTCGACCAAACGTTCGACCTGTTCGTGGCGCTGGGGGCCTCGGACCGACAGACGGATTTTCCGGTCGTATATGCATCCGCGAAGCAGGGGAAGGCGGGAATGACGAACGACCTTGCGTCCATGAAGGACGTGAAGCCGCTCTTTGAAACGATTCTGAAAGAAATCCCTGCTCCGACCTCAGACGCCTCCGCCCCTCTCCAGGTGTCGGTGGCAAACGTGAGCTACGACAATTACAAAGGAAAGGTGGCGATCGGACGTGTCGTACGCGGGTTGTTCCGGCCGGGACCGGTGGCGTGGATCAACCGCGAGGGGAAAACGTCGCAGGCGAAGATCACGAACGTCATGACCTTCATGGGCATGGATCGTGTTGACGCGGAGGAAGCGCAGGCCGGCGACATCGTTGCCTTTGCGGGCATTCCCGACGTGAATATCGGAGAAACGATCGCCGACACGGAACATCCGGATGCGCTCCCCGTGATGAATATTGAGGAGCCGACCGTAAAAATGACGTTTGGCGTCAACACGTCGCCGTTTTCCGGACAGGAAGGCGAATACACGACCACGCGCAACATCAAGGAACGCCTCGAGCGCGAACTCCAGAATGACGTGGCGCTTAAGGTGGAAGCCGGCACGTCGGGTGAGGCGTTCGTCGTTTCAGGACGCGGGGAACTTCATCTCTCGATTCTGATCGAACGCATGAGGCGCGAAGGATTCGAACTCCAGGTCTCGCGCCCGCAAGTCATCTTCAAAACGGTGGATGGTCAGAAGAACGAACCGTTCGAAGAAGTTGAGATTGAGGTGCCGGAAGCCATGAGCGGTGTGGTGATCGAAAAAATGGGGAAGCGCAAGGGTGAACTTAAAGATCTCCGCACGGACAATGGTATCGCGTATCTTGAATTTGAGATTCCGACACGCGGACTCATCGGGTATCGGAATGAATTCATGATCGATACTCGGGGACAGGGGATGATCAACACGCTACTCTTAGGGTATCGACCGTTCGCCGGCGAACTCACATCTCTCCCGCATGGCTCGCTCATCTCATTCGAGACGGGTGAATCCAACTCCTATGGACTCCAGGCAGCCCAGGAGCGGGGAGAGCTGTTTATCGGACCGGGCGCGAAGGTCTACGAGGGCATGGTGGTAGGGCAGAACGCAAAACCGGAAGACCTCGTGGTGAACATCTGCAAAGAGAAGCGCTTGAGCAACATGCGTTCCAAAGGCGATGGTGTCGCGGAGGGCCTCACGACACCGCGTCCCATGGGCCTCGAGCTCGCTCTCGAGTACATCGGAGACGATGAACTCGTGGAAGTGACGCCGAAAACGATCCGCATCCGCAAGCTGTTTCTGAAAGACTACGAGCGCAAGCGTGCTGCGCAAGCTTCGTAATGCTGCACGGGCGACTAATCGGATCGCCCCCACGTCAATATCAAGCGCCCCGCGAGGAGAACCCTGCGGGGTCGTTTGATATGACACGGATATAAAAAACCGCCCGACCTGGAGGTTCCAGATCGGGCGAGAATTTTCAACCCATGACCGGCTTCTTTCGCTTTTCGAGCAGCTTCTCGCTGAGCGAAATTCGTTCACGGTACTCTACGATGGTCAACTCGATCGCACGGAGCTCGGCGCGTTCCTTGTCAGCGAGTTCGCGCTCTCCACGCTCCTCGAGCACGCTCCAGAATTCGACTCCTTCCTGCGTGATCCGCAAGATCTGACACTCGGCGTCCGCCTCGAGTTCTTGTGAGGCTCGTGCGAGCTTCTGAATCGCGTCGGATTCGATCGCCGATTTGCGCTCGAAGTAGTCGCGTTCGAGGACGGAGAGGAGCTCATCGCGCGCGCCGTGTATTTCTGCTCGCCGCGTAGCCAAGGCAGTCTCGGCCTCCTTGCGGATGTCATCGCATGTGCCGTTCACGCTGCGCTCATGTTGGCGACGGAGATCGGCGATCGCCGCTTCGCGCTCCGATACCTGCCGTGCGCGTTCGCGTTCAAGCGCGTCTTCCGCCTTGCGAAGGGCGAGCCGGTACTGCATGAGCTCATCTTCGAGCACGTGCTCCACGCTCAATGGCTGCTCTGAATCGGCAAGGCCCGGGTTGGTGCGGTTGAGAGTCGGCTCGAGCGTCACGCGGTATACATCTTTCCCGATAGGCACGAGATACCGGCTCCTGATGGCGCGACTCATGTGGGCGTGCAGCCATTCGGCATCCATATGCGGGAAGGCCTTCTGCAAAACGCCCAGAGGGTTCACCACCACGTCTTCGAGGATTCCGGCGCCGTCTGCGAGCATGATGCGATCCTTCGCCATGTCGAGACAGAGGATGATTTCATCGTAGTCCGGCTCGCATGTGTTCGCGATGCGTTTTCCGCCGGCTCCCTCCGTGATCGTCACCCCACTGTCTGGCCCCGCGTCGTCTTGATCGCTCTCGCGCGGTTGCAGCAACTCACGAGCCCGTTCGACGACGTAATCATGAGAAGGCTCTACCACCGTGGGTCCGCCGCTCTCGAATGCGACCGCCCGCTCCATCTGCGCCTCGTCGTACAGCATCGCTTCCCGCCCGTCTTGCAATGTGACGGGAATCAGGATGGCCACATTCATGAGTGCCCGAACCACATCGTCCGCCGATCCGCGCTTTTCACCGATCTCGTTCGCGATCCGATCGTTCAGACGGTCGATGACGACCGCGCGTCCCGGGTACTCGCGATGCTTGCGCGCGATCTTCCCGAGCAGGCGACCGATGGTCGATAGTCGCGGCGGGAGGGCGCTCCGATTTCCCCATTTATACCGGCTGCTCCGCGTGGATGTAAACTCCACACGGAGAACGGCAGGAGAGTCGGATGACGGACTTGAGACGTGACCTGCGAGCGGAGCTTGCATGACGTATTCCCTTTCTAATTCGCATGACCGATCTGGGCGCACCGGTCGGGTGTGGAAAGGACACTTGCCCAAGACATGAGCCTATCCGCTTAAAATGGGGGTGTCAAGGAATACAAATCAAATCTGTTTTAGACACGACTACCGATTGTCGAAACCTATTTGCACATATGTTGCTTTCTACAAGAATGCAGCCATGCGCCGATAGACTTCGGCAATCGCGTCTGCACCCGCAGGTTTCGTGAATCGACAATCGTGCTCACGACAAGCGATATACGAAAAGAGCCGCCCAGACACCCCGAAAGATCGGGATTCATGGGCGGCGCTTTGAGGGTCGTTCGGATGTACGACGGGAAGGATCGGGCAACGTGCCCGGGGACACCGCGCGGAATGCGGTGCTACTCGGACGTCGAGTCTGATGTCTCTGACTCCTGGAGGGCAGAGGCGAGGACGGGACCGTGAATTGTTCCTCATCTTCCGTTTGGGAAGCACCGTCCGTTGCAAGGAAGCCCGCAAGACGTTTTCCGATCTCCGCCCGCGGTAAGGTGGGGTGCCACGTAATGAGAAGAAACCTTCCCCAGTCCGTCAGCCAGATACCACCTTGGTGGAGCTTGCCAAGAATCACGCCGTCACGACGGGCATACGACTCAAAATCGAATGCGGACTCGTGGTCCTGCAAGATGAGGACGTTCCTCGATGCATACCCGGTTTCTACGACCGATAGCTTCTCGGATAGTAACGCAAGCGTCTGCCGCAGGCCGTAATCAACGCTGACGCGCCACGGGAATACGAGGATCGTGGGCTCATTCAGGACGCGGACGGAACGCCGCGCGTGCGCGATGAACCGTCCGAAGAGCACGTCGTCGCCCGGCCGGAGACGCGATGCCTGCTCGACGCCAGACATGGGTGGTTCGATGCTTCGCTGGATGTCGACGCCGGCAACGATGAAAATCTCGTCTACGATTCTCCGAAGTTCTTCTGTGTCCGGTCTGCCCCGTGGATAGAGAGGAATACGCAAGACGCGCCTCACACTTCTTGATGGAAAGGTCCGTTCTGTTCATGGAACTATTCAACAAAACCAATATTCCGCGGAGATGTCAAGCATATAGAGATGCTTTACCGCCATTCATTGCACAATTGACAGAGGCGTAAAGTAGGGCTAGGCTCACATGACGCTCTGGGAGCGTTTTTGCACCCTAAACAACCAGATAGAGAGGCGCTTCCCATGACTGCCCAGAAGCCAGAATCGTCCGGCGCGGAACCCCGACCTTCGACCATCCTCCTCGTGGATCATCCGAACCTCATCACGATGGAAAAATTCAATGGGCGAAGCATCACGCCGATGCGGATCATGTCACTCGCGAAATCGCGCGGCAACGTGGTCTACGCGCGGGTATTCACGGACAGCGCGCGCCTGAACGACGTTCGTCAGGTTCGCGACTGGGAAACCGCCGGTTTCCGTATCGAATACTGCCGCCGCTACGGACGTCCCATCACCGAACGGACAAGTGTGCGGCAATCCGTGATGAAGGAGATGGTAGACGTAGAGCTCATCGAGTACGCACACCAAATCGTGCCGCTCATCAAACCTGCCCAGGTCATCCTCGTGGCGGGGGACAGTAACTACGTGCCACTCGTCCGATCGCTCGTCCAACGGACGGGAGTGGACGTTCGCGTGTTCGCAACCAACCAGTGCGGACTCATCGAAACGCTCCTCTCAGAAAAGGTGTTGCGAGAGGCCTACATTCTCTACGACGTGGAAACGCGCGAAGAGGTGGCGATGATCCCCCTCATCCAGCGCATCGCCATGGAGAAACGCGATGAGTACACACTCACGGAGCGCGATAAGGCTGAGCTGGATGCGTTGAGCGAAATGCGGATGGTCTGCCCCACATGTACATCACAGGTGGAACTTGGGCTATGGAAGGCACATCCGTGCCATCCGAACCCGATTCTCCCTGCCGCTACGCACGCATCGCCGCCTCCCGTCACGCAACCGAAGTCGTCGACCCCGCCGAACGGTCTTCCGTCACAATACGATGAGACAATTCCTGTTCCGATCTCGCGAACGCCACCGGTCATAGAACCGCTCACGCCGCTCGATCCCGCGAGATGGGTGCAGATCCGGAACCAAGCACGCACCATCCCGCGCGGCGACACTCAACAAATCATAGCCGCGCTCAAAGGCGCATCCTCGGAGACATCTCTCGCATGGCTCGTGGACGACGAACGTCTAAGTAGGACGCAAGATGAGATCGTGGCGCTGAAACGCGTGATTGAAAAGAAGTATGGCTTCCCGATCGTCTCGTGGCAGCATGCGGTCATGCGGATACGCGACGAGCTCGCCGAACCGCGCGATCGTAAAGCGCTGGAAACGCAGTTGAACGCATGGGCGTGGGAGGCAGCCTTCCCGGACGCGCTCGCCCTCCTCGTAGACGAAGGAGTGCTGCAGGTGACTGAGAATGGTCTCATCGCCCGTGGCTCGCTCGTACGACCCGCATTCCGTTTCGCATGCAACAAGATCATCCTGGAAGCGCTGCACGCCGCGAAGCCTGCATGACGCTCTGCGTCCCGATCAAACGTGATCGGGACGCTATTATTTTTCATGACACAACATCGTGCAGATAGCGGAGCGGAGTTCGCACAGTCATTCGAAGCCATGCCTGTCTCGCTCAAGACATCCTTGATACGCTATAGGCATATGCGAACCTCCATTGTCGGTTATCGTGTTCTATTGGGCGGAATTCTCATTCTTGTAGGACAAGGATGCCGACCGCCCGCACTGCCTGGATCGAAAGTTGCGGAGCCACACGGCAATAATGCGACATCCGCGGCCGTGGCGTCTTCCATGGGGTTCGGAAAGCTCCCGAGCCTCACTCCACCGAATGTCTCGCAGCCGACCGAGCCTCCGGCCAGTTCGGTTGCGCGGACGCCGATGGCTACCGGAGAAACGGAAGGCATTTCTGCGGACTCCAAGGCCATGGCCGCACCCGCAACCGCGCCGTCCGCATCGCCGTCATCGATCGTGCGGCCGATCCCGCCTCCACCGCCAAAGCCGCGACCGTTGACCGTG
>DATMXG010000039.1:0-4835 GCA_035561755.1 Methylomirabilis sp. (SeqCode) | reverse complement strand
GATCGTAATCTGTTCTTCGCCGCGGAGACCCTGATTGAGCACGACCATCGCCGTCATGAGCTTCGTGAGCGACGCGATCGGACGGTCCACGTTCGCGTTCTTCGCGTAGAGAACGGCACCGCTCCCAACGTCCACCACGATGGCGGACTTGGCCGTGGTCTCGATGCCAAGCGACGTTACCCGAATCTTTACAGGCGGTTTCGGAAATTCGCGGCGATCTGCCATGGGTGGCGGCTTCAGCCGTGTCGGGATGGCATTCTCGGCAGGATTCGCATTTAACGAAAGGGCTGTGAGGAGCGCCACGAGATGGTTCAACGTCATACGGTCATCCGTTTGGTCGCTTCCGCGTTCTCCGCCTTTGTGAGCGGCTCCGGGTCCAGATCTTTCAACACATCTTCAACGTTCTGATTCCCACGCAGTTCGTCGTAGTCCGGAAGACCATCAACCCCCTTGAGACCGAGGTGGCGAATAAAATCGAAGGTAACGGAATAAATTGGCTGGCCGAGTCGCGAATCTTCTTTTTCTTCAACCAGCCCGCGCATCATGAGGTTCCTGAGGATGATGCTCGAGTGCACGCCGCGGATCTGTTCGATCTCCGGGCGCGTGAGCGGCCCGCGATACGCGAGAATAGTCAACGCTTCGAGACTCGGACGCGAAAGCTCGCCCATGATCTCGTCGCGAACCACCTGCTGGACCAACTTCGCGTGTTCCGGCCGCGTGACAAATTGAACCTCGTTTCCTGCGCGCTGGATCATCACCGCGGTATTCTCAAGTTGCTTCTCAAGCCCGTCGAGTGCCTCTTCAACGTCTTTTAACGACACCTCGCACAATTCCGCGAGACGCTTCACGGTAAACGGCCGCGCACCCGCGAACAGAACAGCTTCGATTTTCGATTCAAGAGATGGCGTTGCCATAGATTAGACGAATTCGGGCTGAAGATCAGCAAGACGATCAAGATCATGCGCCGCAATCTCGATATCTTCAAACATGTCTTTCTGCTCGACGGTCACCACGCGCTGCTTCACGAGCTCAAGCAGAGCCAGAAACGACACCACGGCTTCAGACTTGTCGCGAACCCGACCCATGAAGTTCGCGAACGTGAGCTTCGCGTGCTTGCGCAGACGATCGCCGAGCTCCCTAATCTTGTCTTGAATCGTGATCACGCGCTTCAGCGCCGCCTCCGGGATCTTCGCAACGGGCGCAAGCCGGTCAATGACTATCTGCATCACTTCGCGAAGGATGTCGACGGTCACGCCCGGCGGCGGCGCAAACGCGGCTGTGAGCGACCGAACGGGTTTCCGTTCGCGAGGGAACGACACGTGGCTCCGGTTCCACATCCGGTTGATCTCGTGCGAGGCGTGAACGAACTGCTGGTAAAGACGCAACTGCGTTGCAAGGTCTGGACCCTCTTCCAATTCCTGATCCAGAAACTCCGGCAGCAGCATACGTGACTTCATGTAAACTAGACGCGCGGCGATCACAAGGAAGTCCGCCAATTCTTCCGGCAGAATCTTGTCCTGTTGCTTACGGACGTACGCCACAAACTGGTCTGCAACCTTCGTAAGCGAAACCTCCGTAATATCAAGCTCCTCCCGCTCAATGAGCTGGAGCAGGAGATCGAGCGGCCCCTCGAATTTGTCGACCTTATACGTTACGGGCACGGGGGGAGTTTATCCCCCTTTCGCATCATAAACAAGCCATAAATCAAGGGATTGACGGAGCGTTCGCTATTTGAGACTAAATACTATATGGCCCCTCTTTTGTCATTCCGACCCCGAGTCTGCGAGGGGGAGGAACCCCTTTCAAACTACAGCTCTCGTCGTGCGGACCTCGGAACCCCCTCTTTTGTCATTCCGACTCCGAGTCAGTGAGGGGGAGGAACCCCTTTCAAACTACAGCTCTCGTCATCCCCAAGCCTCAACCAGTGTCATCCCAATCAAGCGGCAGCCCTTGTCATCCCGAGGAGCGAAGCGACGAGGGACCGGCCCGTCGGTTTAACTATTCCGAGCGAAGCGAGGAATCCCTTTATAAACAACAGCGTATTATATGAGCATTAAAGCCTTTTTCGTCTACATCATGGCAAGTAAAAGCGGAACATTGTATGTCGGTATGACTAATGACCTAAAGCGTCGCGTTCTCGAACATAAG
The DNA here is from genome assembly GCA_035561755.1 of Methylomirabilis sp. (SeqCode). Lineage (GTDB taxonomy): Bacteria > Patescibacteriota > Patescibacteriia > 2-12-FULL-60-25 > 2-12-FULL-60-25 > 2-12-FULL-60-25. The sequence continues at coordinate 2,687 of DATMXG010000039.1, read as the reverse complement.
AATTTCATCGTTCCCGGTTTCACGCAACAATACGGCTGTAACAGGCTCATCTACTTCGAGCATTCGCCGTACGTGGTGAATATCATCAAGCGTGAGAAACAGATCAAGGGCTGGCGCAGGGAGAAGAAGGAGTATTTGATACGAACGATGAATCCTACTTGGAAAGACCTGAGCGAGGGTTGGTATCATGATAAATCGCTCCCTGATCAGACGTCACTGGAAAGGGATTCCTCGCTTCGCTCGGAATTATATTACGCTAGACAACATCCCTCGTCGCTTCGCTCCTCGGGATGACAAAGGCTGCCGCTTGATTGGAATGATAAGAGTCTCGGCCGGAATGACGTTTGGTGGGGATGATCGGATTGATCCGCTCGGAATGACAATAAGATGCGCCGCGATCATTAAAGCACCTCGCACCCGATCCAAGACTAGACCGGGGGCGGTGAATTGTTCTGAGACGATCAACCTCAATGTCACCCCTTCTTCACCTGTATATTCGCCTCGTTCAACGTCTTCGATGGAAGGGTCGACGGAGCGCCCATCATGAGGTCGCGGGCGTTACCGTCTTTGGGGAATGCGATCACTTCGCGGATATTCGGTTCGCCGGCCATGAGCATGACGATGCGGTCGATGCCGGGAGCAAAGCCGCCGTGCGGTGGCGCGCCGTATGTGAACGCTTCGAGCATGTGCCCGAACCGCGCCTTCTGTTCAGACTCTTCAATGCCAAGCAGGTCGAAGATGCGCTTCTGGAGGTCCTGTTCGTGGATGCGGATGCTTCCGGATGAGAGCTCGAAGCCATTTAAGACGAGGTCATACGCGTTCGCGCGGATGCTCAACAGATCCTCCCCGTTCATGAACTTCTCCTTGTCGTCTTCGTGGATCGAACAAAACGGGTGGTGCGTGGCCGCGATGTTCCCCTGCTCGTCCTGTTCGAACATCGGGAAATCCACGACCCAGGCGAATGCGAGTTCGTTCGGATCGTTCTTGTTCTTTCGGAGGTCGGGCTTGTCCGTGCCGTACGTGTTCTTGCACTCGGCGTAGGTGAGGCGCGTGAACGGCGTAGACGTGATCGTCTTGTCCGGGAACAGTTCCTTCACCATCTTGATGAACATCCCCTCGGTGTACTGAAGGATATCTTCCTGCGTCACGAAGCTCATCTCAAAGTCCAGCTGCGTGAACTCCGGCTGCCGGTCGCCGCGCTGGTCTTCGTCGCGGAAACAACGAGCGATCTGGAAGTAGCGTTCGAAACCGGCAATCATGGAGAGCTGCTTGAACTGCTGCGGACTTTGAGGCAGGACGTAGAAGTGAGCGGGATGCAATCGTGACGGCACGATGTATTCACGCGACCCTTCGGGCGTCCCTTTCATGAGAATCGGCGTTTCGATCTCCACGAATCCGTTCTCGTGCATGTAGTTCCGGAAGAACGTGATGATGCTGTCGCGGATCCGAATGTTGTACTGCATCCGCGGCGTGCGCAAGTCGAGGTAACGATACTTGAGACGGACTTCTTCGTTCACTTCGCGCGTGTCCTTGTCCAGCTCGAACGGCGGGGTCTTCGCGGTATTCAAGACAACGAGGTTCTTTGCGAGCACTTCGACCGTCCCCGTGGGGATGTTCGGGTTCACCTGCTTCGCGTCGCGCTTTTTGACTTCACCCGTAATCTCGAGGACGTACTCGGGTCGAAGGTCTTTGATGAGATCGCGCTGATCTTCCGGCAGTTCGGACGGGACGAAGACGACCTGAACGATCCCGCTCATGTCACGCAAATCAATAAACACAATTTTCCCCATGTCTCGGCGCGTGTTCACCCAGCCGCTCAACGTGACGGCCTGACCGACAGCACCGACCGTGTCGGAAATCATTGTTCGGGGCATATAGGAAAAGAGAACCCGTACCTTAACCGATCATAACGGATGCTGTCTATCGAGCGGGCGGCGTGCTGGTGGCCACCGACTGGCATGTCCCCGTCGCGCTCGCACCGATATGTTCGCACAGCAATCCGGGCGCGCACCCGCGCTCCGTATCGCACAAGGCGTCGGACTGACCGGGCGGGTAGATCTCGCGTGAATCCGGAATGCACGTACCGGTCGACGTCGTCCAGTCACCTGACGATACGCTACAGATAAGGCCCGGTTCGCACGGGAGTCGCGACGGACCGCCGCAGGTTGCACCGTACGTCCCGATTGCCGGCTCGAACTTCAAACGCGGAAAATGCATGTAGTACCAAAAGAGAAACGAGAGGTAAGCGATAATAAATGGCGCCAAGGCTCCCAACACGATCAAGATATAGATTACGCGCGGAAACTCGGGTTTCGTTGGCATGGCCGATATGTTACTTGGTTGATGAGGTTGCGTCGAGGGTTTGGCGAACGACCCATGCGGCGGTGGCGTCCGCGCCCACCGACCCGTCCGTAAGCGCCCGTGAGATCCCTTCTTTCGACACAATCCATGCGCTCCCGTTCCGATTCACGATGAACTCACCGTCGTCCATCCAGCCGAGCGGAATGCCCGTGCCCGCATTCACCACCTTGCCGTCCGCGTTCACGCGCATGAGCGTGCCGCCGACCACGTAGACGGCTATTGCGTCCGGTCCTGGCGAGACGCGTTCGATGACAGACTCTTCTTCCTTCGATACGACCGTATCCGTGAAGCCTGCCCCGAGCGAAGCCGAGGGGTCGGCCGAGACG
>DATMXG010000038.1:0-10872 GCA_035561755.1 Methylomirabilis sp. (SeqCode) | reverse complement strand
TCTTCCATCACCGCGTTGGCCAGGTCGGCCGGCGGCCCACTACTCACTGCCGTCTTCACGATCTTCGATTTCAGTTTGCGGTCCTCGCGCACGATCGGCAGGCACTCTGCGCAATACATCGGTCGCGACGTGTCGAGCTGGACCGGCATGTCCCACGTTTTTCCGCAGCGCGTGCAGGTGTGCTTGAACTTTGGCTTGTCTTTCTTCGCGCCAGCCGGACGGATCGCCGCGAGTCGCTCGGGCGAGATGCGCAGGTATTCTTCCGTTTCCGTAACCGCCGCCTCTCCTTCAAGCGCGGCAATACCGGCTCTCGCGTACTCCGGCGTGCCCGGTTTCATGCTGGCGGGGACGCCGCCAAGTGCCTCGCGCGCTTCGCGTTCGTCGGCCGTTAAAATTTTCGGGTAGGCAACGCCTCCGGCGGTGGGCTCTCCCCCAAGTACTGCCTCATCGAGCGATACGGACGAGGGGCCTGCCTCCATCCCGCTCCACCGAAGGACTTTTTCCTCGATGACAGCGCGCGGCTCGGCGTATCGTTCCCGCGAGACCGCGATAACCTTTTCTTCCGAACCGAACCGTTGCGCGATGGGAGCGAGCGTATTGGCGGAAAAGGGTGCGGTCGCAACCCCGTCCACCATGAGTTTGAGGTATATCTGAAACTTCGCCAGGTTCGTGAGGTCTTCCGGCGTGTACGTGGGCGTAAATTCCGTTTCCATGTACGTGGCATCCTGTGCACCCACACGGAAGATGATAAGCGTCCCAACGTTGCCGAACACGGCGTCCCGCACTTCCTCCTCAAGCTGCTCGATATATTGGTGGGCAACGGTAAGGTTCAAACGGTACTTTCGAGCCTCTGACAAGATGTTCGCGAACGACTGCGTGGCGAAGTTCTGGAACTCGTCGACGTACAGGTAGAAATCGCGGCGGTCAATCTCGAGCTTGATGTCCACGCGCTCCATGGCCGCGAGCTGCAGCTTGGTGACGATCATCCCGCCCAAGAGACGCATGTTGTCTTCGCCGATCTTGCCTTTAGAGAGGTTCACGATAAATATCTTCCCCTCATCCATGATCTGCCGCGGGTTGATCGTGGACTTCACCTGCGCCACGATGTTGCGGATGATGGAGGCAGACAAGAATTGACCGACTTTGTTCTGGACTGGCGCAATTGCTTCCGTGGCGTATTTTTCGCTCCATGACGTGAATTCCGCTACCCAGAACGTCTTCACGATCGGGTTCCGAATCTTTGCGATCACGCGGCTGCGATACTCCTTGTCGACCAGGAGACGATTGATGCCGAGCAGCGTTGCGCCGGGATAATCCAGCAGCGCGAGGACGCAATTGAGCAGGATGTACTCCATGCGCGGACTCCACACATCCGGCCAGATTTTCTTGAATACGCCCATAAGCCCAGACGCCACGAGGTGCTTCTGTTCATCGTTCGCCGTTTCAAGAATGTTGAACCCGACGGGGAATTCCATGTCCGCCGGATTAAAATAGACGACATCGTTGATCCGCTTGGCCGGAATGTAGTCGAGGATCTTCTCAGCCGTATCGCCGTGCGGATCGATGTACGCCACCCCGTGACCCGCGTTGATATCGGACAAAACCATGTTTTCAAGCAGAGTCGTCTTACCCATGCCGGTTTTTCCGAGCACGTACATGTGCCGACGCCGGTCATCCGTTTTAATACCAAAACGACGCCGCTGGTTTCGGAAGTTCGTTTCCGCGAACAGCGTCACTTCGTTCTCGTGGTCGTGGTCGTATGAGATTGGCATGGGAATAGGAAGAGCCAAAAAGACGGCCTCATCAGACGCCTCGTTTCATGCCGTGAACGTGGCATGGGTGCGTCTCCGGTTGTGGAGGGAAGGAGCTGCGAACAAAGGTGCGGGCGGAAATGCCTAATTCCTAATGGCTAATGACGGAGCACACGATGAGGCATTAGGCATTAGGCATTAGGCATTAGGCATTCCCAGAATACGTCTCACACTCCACGCTACACAGCCGCCAGCAGAAGAATCAACCAAACGGTAAATTGATGGGGGGTTCGCTCTTCTTCGCTTCCGTCTTCTTCACCTGAGGCGCCTTCACGAACATCGAGACAGGCAGGTGCCAGAGCGACGCAAGCTCATCCGTGCCAAGGTGGAAGTTCTTCAGCCCCGCCCAGTTCGACCGGTTGCGATACCCCATGACGAGCTGCTGTTTGCGGATGTTGTTTCGTCGGTTCTTAAACAGGAGGAGTGCCGAGCTCACGCCTACGCGCTTGGATTCCGGCTTAAGCGATCCCATGTCGTTCGTATTGTACTGCTTGATAGCACCGATGAACGACTGGAGAATCTTTGATTTTTGGAAGACCTCTTTCTTCGCCACGTAGACGAAACGTATTTTAACCCCAAAAACGATTTTTGACATCTTCTTCTCGATGCCCTCAACCACCTTCCGCTCGCCAGGGGTGAGGTTCCACATGCGGGAGTTCATCGGGGTCTCGCCCCCTTTCTTCATGCCGGCTTCCCCTGCCCCGAACATCACATCGCCGACCAAACTCATGCCCTTAATCGGCAAATCAAGCGCTTTATCGATCATGGAAGGCTTCACCACGGGCTTCTGTCCTGTAATTTTCTGGATTTCCTTCAGGGATTTTGCAACGAAATCTTTCTGCGCGATGGGAGTCAACACGATCTGGTACCACGATTGCTCTCCCGGTCCGAGCCGCGAGAGCGCTTCAAGGAGCACGGCGAGCGGATCCTTGAACTCACCGGTCATCTGGTGCTCGAAGTCGAGGTACGTCTTCAGCGGGTACACGTCGGAGCGCGCAGGCTCAAGCTCAATCGCGAAGCATTCGTGCGTGTCGTTCGGGTACGTTGCGGGGATCTTTGATGCATAATCTTCCACCTCCGTGAGTTCGGCATCGGGATACTGGGCGTAGATCGAAGCTTCCACGAGGTCACGAAACTTACGCGTGGTGCGTACAAGATACTGGATGTGGCCTTCGATGGAGATGATCTCGCAGGAAATCGTGTCCTGTGTTTGCCCATTCCACCATTTCTCCATGAACGTGGGGGGCGAGTGTGCGCCCGCGAGGTGCGCAAACATATTTTCCACGGCCTTCACCGTCTGCTCAGTGGCCTTTGGCACGTCCACGGCGATCAGAATGAACGTTTTTGCCATACCGAACTTCACCTGTCGCGTGAAGAGCCACATTCCGCGCGCGATGTACAGAAAGGCCCACAATAAAACGATCCAGCCGCCACGCAGGAGGAATCCCCACATAGCCTGGATGGGACTATCACCGATCTCAACAAGCCACACGGCGAGGTTAATGTTGAGTACGTTCAGAAAATCTTCCATGGGTAGCAAAAGTGTAGCACCACCGGAGAGTCTTCGCCAAAAAGATCGGGCATCCCCGCTATGAATGGACTATGCGCCTCAACTTCGCCTCTGGATGTCAAGATTATTTCGTCATCCGATCAAAGTGAGAAACGAAACACCGTTCAGAAACAGTGATTCCTCATCGTCTACGCGCGAACTTGTTCCATGTAACGAGCATGGGACTCGCAATAAATATGGAAGAGTAGGTTCCCGTCACGATGCCCACGATGAGCGCAAGTGCGAAATCCTTGATCGACTCGCCGCCAAAAATGTAGATGGCAACGAGAGCGAACAACGTAGTGACGGACGTGTTCAGCGAGCGAAGGTACGCCTGCTTAAGCGACACGCTCACGATATGCTCGAAGTCGCCGCCCATGCGGTGCAGGTTCTCACGCACGCGGTCGAGCACCACGATCGTGTCGTTGATCGAGTACCCCATGATCGTGAGGACGGCGGCGATGAACGGCGTACCGATCTCCACATTTGCATAGCGGCCGAGCAGAGCGAAAAGGCCGACCGGAACGATGACGTCATGAAACGCGGTAAACATGGTGATAACTCCATACTTCCAGCTCTGGACCGGCACCGAGACCTTACGGAACGTATACGCGATGTACGCCAGAATGGAGACGAACACGATGAGGAGCGCCTTCCATGATTTGTCGCGCAGCTCGGCACCGATGGACGGCCCGATGGAATCGTAACGCAATTCTTCGGCGTTTCCGTGGACATCGCGCACCGCCTGAAGCATGTCGGCGTGGACCTTCTCATCCAGCGTCTTCGTACGGATGTTCATCTCCTTGTCTCCGACAGGCTGTATGACGACCGAACCAACGTCGAGTGAAGACAACGTCCGTTCCACGTCTGCTGACGACGGACGATTATCGAAGCGCAGCGTGGTGAGCGATCCGCCCGTAAAATCAATCCCCTGCTTCAGGCCGAACGCGGCCACGGCGAAAATTGATCCGACGATTAAAACGCCGGATAAGGCGTACCAGAGGGGGCGGAGTTTGACGACGTTCATAGTATAGAGTCGAAAGGCGTGAGATAGGTGGGTTGCTGCTATCGGTTGTCTGGCATCGTTCCTCGCTTCACTCAAAATGAAGGCAGTCTCGTAGTCAGATTGTCATTCCTTGCTAAGCGAGGAACGATACCCGCGTCCGCCAGAAATTATTCAACCTTTTTCTGAAGGAACAGCCACGGAACCCGTCGCACAAGCCCCGGAACCGCCACGAGCTTCAGAAGCATTCGCGTGACCATGATCGCGGAGAACATCGACACGAGAACGCCGATGGCAAGCGTGAGGGCGAATCCCTTGATGATGGACGACGAAAACCAGTAGAGAACGGCGCAGGCAATGAGCGTGGTGGCGTTCCCGTCGCGGATCGAGAGCCAGGCGCGCTTGAACGCTTCGTCAATGGCCATGGACATGGGCTTGCCCTCGCGGATTTCTTCCTTGAGCCGCTCGATGATAAGCACATTCGCGTCCACGGCCATGCCGAGCGACAGGATGAACCCGGCGATGCCCGAGAGCGTGAGCGTGACGGGAACGAGCTTAAAGAGCGCGAGGAGCACGGCGGCGTAGAAACAGAGAGCAAGCGTGGAAAGGAAGCCGGGCAGGCGGTACACCAGGATCATGAACAACGCCACGAACAGGAAGCCGAGGAGTCCCGCGCGAACCGAGGCCGCAACGGATTCGCCGCCCAGCGTTGGGCCGACGGACTGCTGCGCGATGATCGCAATGGGTACCGGAAGTGCGCCTGCCTGGAGACGCTGCGCGAGGAGTTTCGCCTCGGCGATGGTGAAGCTTCCATTGATCACGGCCTGCCCCCCTGTGATTTCCTGCTGGACCGTGGGAACGCTAATCGGCTGGTTATCCAGGAAGATCGCAACCGGCTTTCCCACGTTGCGCTTGGTGATTTCGGCGAACAGCTTGGATCCTTCGTCGTCGAACTGGAGGCTTACCTGACTCGCTCCCGTACGCTGGTCGAAATCGAGTTGCGCGCGCTTCAACTGTTTCCCCGTGAGCTGAGTGCGCTTCCATGGTTCGGTGCTCCGTATGTCTGAAAGCTGCATCCGCTTGTACACGATTGCGCGCACGCGAATGTCGTCGAGCGGTCGCTCGTCCGTCTTTTTGATGATATGGAAGCCGAACTGCGTCTCAACGATGCCCGAAATACCGTTCTTCGCGAGCGGTGTCACCGCCTCTTCGAACGGCGGAACCATCACGCCCTTCGTGAACCAGTCCAGGTCACCGGCGCTCTTGTCCGCTCCCGGTTCCTGCGACTCATTCCGAGCCAGCTCGTCGAAGTTCTCGGACGTCACACGCGTCCGAATCTCCTCGATACGCGCCCGTGCCTGTTCCTTGGTAGACGTGGACGCGCTCGATTCCGCGCCCGCCCACTGAACGAGGATATGTGATGCGCGCATTTCATGATCCGCAGATTTCCGTTCTTCCACGCGCGCCACGTAGTAGTTCGCACCGTCGTTAATCACGCCGTCGAAGAGCGTCCCGGCAGATACATTGCGGAGCTGCTCGAACAACCCACGCCACGCACCCTTGCCCAAGAGGAACCCCAGGTCACCGCCGTTCGCTTTCGAATCCGAATCTTCGGACTCGTTCCGCGCGATCTCCTCAAGCGTCGTGCCTTTCTGCACCTTCGTGTACGCATCTTTCGCCTTATCCAACTGGTCGGCATTTTTCTCATCGACGATCTTCTGTTCTTCAGCCGTGATCGGCTTATCAGCTTCGGCATTTTCTTCGCGAAAATCCAAGGTAGGTGTTTCACCGATCATCTTGATGGCCTGCTGGATGTCGCGTATCCCCGCCAGTTCCACCGAGAGGCGCCAGTCATTCCCCGCCTTCGTGGTCTGCACGAGCGGCTCGGACACCCCCATGGCATTCACGCGCCGTTCGATCACATCGCGAACCCCATTCATGGCATCGCGCTTCTCGGCTTCGACAATCTTCGAGAGATCCGCGGTATATTCCAAACGCGTCCCACCCTGCAGGTCGAGACCGAGGACAAGCGGAAAATGGATGGACGGGAACGAGGTTCCCGCCACCTGATTGATCCTGGCTACGACCCAATCCGCCCCCTGCGAATACGACATGAAGCCCGCCAGTAAAAAAACGACGAGGAGCAGCACCGCGCGCCGGATGATGGATTTGCGTGACGTATGGGCTTGGATCGTTTTCTTCATAATACAGGGATGGGCAGCATCGAAGACGTGTGAGGCCTCTAAAGACAGGATGAGACGCGGCATTCCACAACATCTCTCCTATTCAAAACGCGCGGGGAGTGTAGCGGGAGACGCGCGCGGATGGCAAGGGCCGGGACTTGGCGGAATCAGCACCGTACGGCATTCTTGACGTATAACGAATTTCATCACATCGGTATGAAACGTCATCCATCTCCCATGCTCCTCCTGTTCGCTGCGCTCGTCGCACTTGGCGCTGGCTGCGGAGCGCAACCCGCGACGCCATTGCAACCGTCCGCTGCAGAGCCAGCGGCGCCGGGACAACCGGATGAGATGGTCTTCACCGTCGATCCATGTGCCCTCATCACGGCGGATGACGCAAAACAGATTCTCGGAGGCACGGTGTCTCCCGCATTCACCGACCAAAGCGTTGATTTCGGAAGCAGGCACTGCCGTTACACCACCACACGTGAGTCGGAGCTGTCGCGCATCATCGAATTCACGGTGCATGAATCGGACAATCTCAAAAAGAGCCTGTACGAACTGCCGGCCAATGAATACTTCGCGCGGCTCAAGACGGCGCACTTCGCTTCGAATCCAGAGGAAACGGGGCAGCTATCAGGGATCGGCGACGACGCCTACTGGGACGGTTCCATGATTCGTGTCCTGCGAGGGAACTACCTGCTGAATCTATCTGCTCGCGGGTTTGGCAGCGGTGGAGAAGATACGGATCAGAAGAACAGAGAAGCAACGCTGAAAGCAATCAAGCTCGTGTTGGAACGGCTTAAATAAGCAAAAATCGCTCAATGCAGCTAAGTGAGCTGTTAAGGACACTTGACAAACGTGTCGAATTGTGTTATATTTAATTTTGTAAATTGAAATGCCCAAGTCGTAGCAGACAGGCCTTTTCAACCAAATAGCGAGGAGAGAGCGACCCATGACGGTTATGGTCGTAAAACCGTCCCACTGAATGGTGGTTTGTATTTGTCCGCCATAGGCGGCAGGCCGGATTCTCTCCATGGGACGTTCCACGTCCCTATACAGCGAGCGAAGCCGGTTGTTTGTTTTCAGAGATAACCCCGCCGACGGCGTGGCTATCCCTGTACGCAACGGAACATCCGGAACGGAATGCCACTCCGTCGAATGACGGGGGGAGCGATACTTGGACAATCCAAGAGCTAGAGTGGGGAAACGTTTCGCTATTTTCTTATTGCATTTGAGGAACACTCAGTAATTCGAAAACCGGCATCTTCCCCCTTCCAGCTCGCAGTTCTCATTGGGAGAACTGCAGAAATAGGAGACACAATGCTCAAGGCGAAGCTCTTCCAGTTCGGTGAGAAGGTTCAGGCGCTCGTAGACGTGCGACGCGACACGGAACTGCGCCGCGAGGCCGCTGCCCGGCGTCACGTCGTCGAGAAGATGGCCAAGGACGCCGGAGCGAACCTCAAGAACCGCACGCACGTTGCCGCGGCCTACCGCCGCGTGGCCGTCCGCTTCGGCTGATCCGGAATGGAATCAGCGAACGCGGCCAGAGGTCTGAAATGACGTGAACCGACCAACTCCTCAAGATACAAACGGAGTCACCTGCCGCATGTGGTGAGCCTCGAGGAAGCAGATCCTCCTTGTCCCCGACCGTGTCACTCACGGTCGGGGCCTCGATCGAACCCGGGACGATACGTCGCGGATTCCATCGAGGGGCAATCTCGCTTCTCAGCAACAGTACGGAGGCTGTATGGCTTCAGACGAAGACAAAGACAAGCTCTTCAAGCTGCTCAAACCGCTGGCGATCCGTCAGACGAGTCGCCGCAGACCGAGCCCAGAGGAGATCGCAACGGCTGCGTCGTTGCTCGCTGAGGGACTTCACCCGTTCGACGCGATCAAGACACTACGCGGACAATCATTCGCGGAGGCCGCAGCACTCGTGTACGCGGCCGTGGCGTGCCGTGGGCAGGTGGTCCGATGAAATGGATCATCGTCATCGCCACGGCCATCGCGGCTCTCGCCTGGTTCGCGGGCTGGGACGGAAGCACGGCGCGGAAAGCCGCGTCAGCAACCGGCGAGTTCCTGAACGAACCGGTTCGGCATGAGCTCGTGCAGACGGACTCGTGCCCGCCGTGGTGTGAACACGGCTGTATGCGGGTCAAGGGCAGCCTCGTGAAGGTGTGCAAGTAAGACGCACAGACGTCGCAGAACCCGTACGACCGCTGGTACAGCCCCGTCCTCCATCTCTCGGATGGACGGGGCCTCACTCTGAATTCCGACCGGCATCGAAATTCAACGTGAGGCACACCCGCCTCAAGAAAGGATCGAGCATGACCTGCCACTATTGTGGCCGAACTCCACCGTATCCGCGCATGACGCTCCTCAGGGAGGAACACAGCCCCGCCTGCCCGAGCTCTTTCGCGGACGACTCTTCGGAAAGGGCCGTCTGGCGTCGCGGCTACCGCGATGGACGCGCAGGGCGCCGTCCGACACGCAAAGATGGGATCTACATGCTCGGCTGGCTGGCAGGAGACTCCGCACGGGATGCTGCTTTCAACGGCTCCTAGTCGGGGGTCTGCTGATCCAACCAAGCGCCTCCCAAAACGGAGGAGCCGTGACACTCGTCACGGCTCCTCCCCTCAATTGGACACCTGTTCCATTCGGGAACGGGGATCCACAGATGGTGAAACTAAAGGCAAGAAGATGGATCCAGAAACGCTCATGTCACTTCTGTTCGTCGCGATCTTCGTGATCGTAGCCTACGGTCTCGCGCTGTGGGAGGCGGCATACGACCGCAAGCAGTTCGAACGCTTGTCGATCTCCTCACAGCAGCGCCAGCTCTCGCTCGTCAGCACGTTCTACGTGCGCCGCGCGAAGCAAGCGAGGCGGTCATGATGGGCATGGCGCTTGCGCTGGCGAAGTTGCATCCGGTCGAGACTTCGACCACGGTGGTCAACCTCCGTACGGTCGTGATCACGACGGACGACATCTGGAGGTGAGGTACAGGGTCAACTTCGCCGACGACCTGTACGCCCCTCACACGAGGAAAAGCGTGTAAAGTAGTACCTTGAGGTTCCCTCGGAGGAGCGTGACACTCGTCACGGCTCCTCCCCTCAATCAGTCCCGTGACTCTGTCGCGGACCTGATCGAGGAGCAATTCCACTTCTCAACACCGACGAAAGGCGGTGCGTCATGCAAGCGAACAGATGCCATTACGGCTTGGATGAGATGGAGGAAGAGATCGCCTACCACCTCGTCTGCGTCGACGAAAAGGCACACCTGGTCATCGAAGACGGAAAAATCCAAGCCGTGGACCGATGCGACGGGGCATGCAGGCGCCGAGAGATCATGCTCTCGCCAGAGCACGAAGAAGCAGTCAAACCCTTCCTCGAGACCGGCGAACGCCTCTTTTTCGATATCGATTGTTCGCGGGAACACGTTCCTCCGTTCGATCCAGCTTCTCGAGGAGAATCAATGACACGTCGTCATCGATTCTCGCCTCAAACGAATCCATCAGTCATGGTGAATTCATTTGAGGAGGACGTTCTATCCAAACACCACATCAACGCGGAGACGTACGACCATGAACATGAACGAGTTCGCGTGCAAGGATCAAAAGTTCGCCGCCAAACTCGCGCACTATTCGCAAATACATGGAAAGTATTCGTCGTTGGACGGCATTGCGGTCTTCACGCTGTCGGATCTCTGCGGATTCACGCCGCGGTTCCGGAACCAATCACGCATTGCGGTGTGCGGCGCGCATGGTCCAAACACATCACTCTATTCAACGGGCAAGCTGGAACGCGCGCTCTACGAAGGTTGTGACGTGTGGGTGATCTTGAGTCGCCACGAATTCCATTCGTCGGATGACTGGTTTCGTTGCATGCTCCCGCTCGATCGCGTCCGCAAAATGAACGATCGATCATCGAACCTCATTGAGCCGTGGTTCGAGGTGACACTCGAGCTGCGTTCCATGCTCACGAAGCAAGCTCAGGGCAACGGTTATGATCTTATCAGGATCGACTGGGTGGACGATTTGAAGGTCTTCCTGGGTTCGTATGGTGTGGAGTTCGGCGATGCGTTCAACGGGTTCGCCGATCGGTCGACCTGGAAGAAGGTCTAGACGGTTGTCAGGTTCGGGTAGGTGGCCTACTGTCACTCCCCTCGCCCTGAACGGACGTTCCACCGTTCAGGGCCTCACTCCGGCACATGACGTGAACGATCGGGAAATCTCTTTCCTCCTCGATCGTCCATCGTGTGCCAAAGTGAGGAATGAAAAAAGCCCCGGTTCACCCCGGGGTTTTTGAATTGCTGTTGTACGGGCGG
>DATMXG010000037.1:0-4758 GCA_035561755.1 Methylomirabilis sp. (SeqCode) | reverse complement strand
CTACAGGACGGCGCGCCATACGTTCACGAAGCTCGCGTACGGCCTCCACCGAGATCACGGCCTTTGCCGCCTTCTCGTCCGTGGATGATTCGCGCGCCAAGACGGCGATGTCCGGATGCGACGTAAGCGGCTTTAACGGGTCGTGTCCCGCGAGCGCACGCACGAACCGCTCGGCAATGGCGTGCACGCCGACTCCGTCCGGACCCGTGATCAAATACGCGCCGTGCGGACGTTCGACGGACAACCTCAACACCCGCTTGGCCGCCTCGTGGCCGATGACGCCCTGAAAGATGTCGCGAGACATGGGGAGAGTTTAGCACAGTCGCGGGTCAGGACGTCAGGGAACATTCCAGGGATCATTTCGGGACGTCGGGTAGTCGGGGGTGGAATGATTGCCCGTATGGAGCCGTTGCGTCATCGGAGCACTCCGATGACGCAACAGCTCGACAACGGCATGCATTCCACCCCCGACTACCCGACGTCCCGAAATGATCCCCGAACGGTCCCCCGAAGAAAAAGAACAGACCCCCGGTCGAGTGACCGAGGGTCTGTATGAGGTGAAGCCGACCGGCGGCTTCAGTTTGCAACGAAGACGAAGCGGCACATGCTCGTGCCTCCCGGGAGCGGGTAGCTCTCCGTGGTCCACGACTTGGGAACGCCGTTCACGGAAACCGTGAACGCTCCCTGCGTACCGCCCGATGCGGTCATGCAGGCCCAGGCTGCGTCCAACGCGTAGTTGCCGAAGTGCACGTTGGCGCGAACCGTGGCGTTCAGGGGCACGTGGACCGTGCAGGTCACGAAGGACTTCTTGGAGAAGTCACAACTCGTGTTCCCGCCGTCCCATCCCACGCCCCAGGCGAAGTAAGTGCCGAAGAGCGTGGTGTTCCACGGCCCATACGGAGGCACGCGCGCGAGCCACTGCCCGTTCGCATCGTCCGCCTCGTGGTAGATGGACAGGTAGTCTTTGAGGATCCCGCCCGGCACCGCGTACGTGTACGTGACCGTCACGTACCCGTTCGCGGACTGGCAGCCTTCGTCCGCCACGGTGTCGCAGTCGTTGTCGAGCCCGTCGCAGAGCTCGATCGCGCCCGGATGGACCGCGGCGTTCAGGTCGTTGCAGTCCGAGCCGAACAGGGATCCGTCGTTGTCCGCGTCCATGTCGCAGGCGTCACCCAGAGCGTCGCCGTCCAGGTTGGACTGGGTCGGGTTCGGGACCGACCAGCAGTTGTCACTGGCGTTCGGAATCCCGTCGCCGTCCGTGTCGCCCGTAGGCGGGCCGGAGCAGCCTTCGTCCGTCTGCAGGTCGCAGTCGTTGTCGAGCCCGTCGCAGAGCTCGACCGCGCCCGGGTGGACCGCGGCGTTCAGGTCGTTGCAGTCCGAGCCGAACAGGGATCCGTCGTTGTCCGCGTCCATGTCGCAGGCGTTGCCCAGGCCGTCGCCGTCCAGATCCAGCTGAAGCGGGTTGAATGTGTTCGGGCAGTTGTCAAAGCCCGTGATCCACCCGTCGCCGTCCGGATCGCTGACCGGACCGCTTCCGCCAGAACCGCCGGCGCCGGACGAGCCTCCTGCTCCGCCGCCGCCAGTACCGCCCGGGCATTGGCATGGCAGGAAGTACAGGCCGTCCGGAGCGCACACCTGCGCGCCTTGGGCGCCGCCGATGCACGGACACGCGATCTGCTTGCCCGGGACGCACACCTGGCTTCCCGAACCGCCCGAACCGCTCGTGCCCGCAGAACCTCCGGAACCGGAAGATCCGCCTGCACCGCCTGCACCTCCCATGCCGCCGTCCGTACCGGTACAGCCCACACAGAGTCCATAGGAGTCGCCGTTCGCGGAGCAGGTTTGGTGTCCGGTTCCGCCGCCCATGCAAGGGCACTCGACCACTTCATTGGGAGTGCACGAAATGCCTCCCCCGTCTCCTGCAGACCCGCCGCTGCCACCGCCGTCGGCGGCAGTGCCACCGGACCCACCGCCGTCGGCGGGGCTGCCGTCACCGGCATCCATGGGCTGTCCGCCCTGACCACCAGTTCCTGACGTGCCAGACGTACCGGCGTTTGCGTCCTGTGACTTCTCCCCGATTGGGTTGAAGCAGGCGCTGAACAGGGCTGCGACGCCCGCGATGAGAAGCATCAACCACAACTTTCGGTGCATGGTGTTCTCCAGACTTCCGCTCGTTTGTTCAAACGTATCGTCCACGGATAGGACGGTTGGTTGTCGTATTCGCTTTCTTCATGTCTCGAAGGAGCGCGTGAGTGTTCAATCCGTAGAGTGATTGAATCACTTGCGTGTTCTTTCGAAAGTTGGCGTGAGACAGTCCGCTGGATAGCGGACTGTCTCACGCGAGTTCAGAATGCAATGAGCGCGTGCCCGGCCGCGACGACATCGAAGGAATCCTCCGTGCCGCCGCCGGGCGACTTGATGCGCGTGTCGCCGAGGATGGCGCGGATGCCAAAGGCCGGAACGGGCGAATACCCTTTACGGACAGATGCGCCGGGCATCCAGGTGAACCCGCCTCCCACACCGTAGAAGTTGAGGGTAGACCGCTCGTCAGAGCCATACCAGTGTTCGGCGTAAAGGAGTCCTTCCACGAGAAAGTCGTCCTTCTTCACCGGGCCCGAGAGCCCCATGCCTCCCCACATAACTGGACGCTGTTCGCCCATCAGATCCGACACGGAGATCCCGATGCCACCGAGGAGGAACAGGCTCAGATTCGGCGTGAGGTTGGGCATGTACGCAGCCTCGAATCCGGCTCCCCATACAGCCTCGTGGTCATACGGGGTCTTGAACGCGTGCCACGTTGTCACCGCAGACACTCGGAGCCTTGGGCGATACCCGCCGAGCACAGCGGCGGACCCGTGGCCGTGCTCGAGGTCGTTGATGCGCTTTTGCGCGTGCTCTGCCTGGGCCTTGGCGTACCGTGCCGTTTCCAGGGCCTCGTCTGCCTTCACCTCGAGCATGTCGATCCGGAAGAGGAACTTCAGGCACCGCTGCTTGAGCGTCGCCTCCGGATGCTTTTCAATCGGCGGACAGAGGACGTCCAGTCCGAGCTCGACCTCGCGAAACCGCCTCCCGAGATCGTCCGGCAGCTGCATCTTGCGCAGCCGATCGAGTTCGGCCAGGTCTTCCTGGCTGATCGAACCCGTCCCGGCCTGCTTCATGCGCACGGCGCGTTCGAGCTTCACGATGCGGTCGAGCGCATGTTCCAAGGTCTGGCAGTGCTCGATCACCTTGCCAGTGGGCGGATCGGTGGACAAGTCCTCGACCGCTTCGAGGTACCACACGCCGCCCTTCTTCCGGCACAGCTCCTCGTCCGTAGCAGACGCGGGTGCAGGTGCGGGCGATGGAGGGACGGAAGGTGCAGGCGCGGAAGATGACGACGGAGCTGCCGGAGGCGCGGCGCTGCCGGATGAAGCCGGCGGTGATGCAGTCTTGGGCGTTCCCGGAGTTCCCGCGCGCCTCGCGCCGCCCTTGCGGCAGCGCTTGGACGCGTTCCCGCACGCATTGCAGAACTCGTCGAGCGCGTCCCGACTCGGGACGCTGAGACGCGAACATTCCGGAACGGTGTTGAGGCAGGCGCTGAAGTCATCGAACGTCACGCATGCCACCGTCTTCGTCTTCTTGGCGCATGTGCTCACGCACACGGCGAGGTCATCGTCCATGATGACGATCGCCTGAGCCTGCGCCTCAGACGCCGGGCTCCCGATCAATACGAGAGCGGACAGGATGGCGACGGTCGTCGCCACGAGCGAACGGATGAACTTGTTCACGGATACTCCTCCTGGTGGAGAGATAATGATACGTCTGACGGTTTCGAACGTACGGGACCCCGTCGAACCACGTAGCGCGTGGCGGGCGAGGAAACCGAGTCGTTCCGCCGTAAGGCAGTCAGAATTCCGACTGCCGCACGGAGGAAAGACCCGATCATCCGTTTCCTCGCTACGCTCCCGCAAAAGGCGGACAGGCGGTATGACAATCTCGCAAATGGAGCCTTGCCATTACCGAACGAGACGAGGAACGAATGTACGGCTGTAACACGGAATCGCCCGTCACGTCAAGTCTGGGGCTTGGTTGAGCGAAAAGAGAGTAGAGACGAGAGATTAGAGACTGGGTCTATAAACGAAGCGTCGGCTCATGCCTCAATACTTCCTCAAAAGACCCAGTCTTTAATCTCTCGTATAACGAAAGACCCCCGATCCGAGAATTGGATCGAGGGTCTTGGAGGGGCAACGCAGCGCGTCGCCCTGTCTCACTTCTTGGCGATCGTTGCCGCCGGAACGCATGCGCACTTGCACACGTTCCAGGTTCCGTCGCCGTTGCGACTGGCGGCACCGGCACCCGAACAGTCGAGTGCCTTCGCCTCGCCGAGCGACTCTGCCTGGCTCTTCCCCTTGACCTTCGTGAGGTCCAGGTTGAAGTGCGAGCAGTCCTTGGCGTCCGTGTACCCGCACTCCTCGAGCGCCGAGGTGGGCTTGGACTGCGCCGCGGACGGTGCGCCTGCCGGAACGTCCTTGTTGGCGTCCTTGCTCGCATCGCATCCCACCGTGTAGACGACGGGCGCGAGGAGCAGGCCGGCGACGGGCAGAAGCGTCCACAGCTTGGACATCTTCGCCCTGGGCTGCGAATCGGTCTCCGAAAGGTTCTGATTCATCACGCTTTTCTCCTTGTGAGGCGACCATCCCCGGCCGCCTATGTGGAAACGAGGTAGGTCTGCTGTAGGGGCGGGTCCTGTAGGGGCGGGTCTTAGACCCGCCCGTACGG
>DATMXG010000036.1:0-7001 GCA_035561755.1 Methylomirabilis sp. (SeqCode) | reverse complement strand
ATGGACGTCACTCCGCGTGGGGACCGAACGGTCCGTCGCGCTCGCGGCCGCGTCGTTTTTGCCGCCGAAAGGCGCAACGAAGATGCTCGCCGTCCCGTTCCATCGGCAGGAACATGCACTTTCGTGCGAGGTCGCGTCGCTCCGATCCGCGCTCCACGCGATTGGGACCAGCGTGTCGGAAGACATCCTCGTTGGGGCGCTCGCGGTCGACCCCACGCCAAAATCCGTCAGGACCTTTCGGCAAGCTCAGGGCGGGCTGTCGGGAAGTCGGGGCGTTGGGTTCACCTGGGGCGATCCGAATCGGGGATTCGTGGGTGACATAGACGGCAGGATGCCCAAGAGCGGCTATGGCGTTCATGCAGGGCCTATCGCGGACCTCGCATCATTGTATGCGAGTACCACGCGCATCCGCTCGAATGACGCACGCTCTCTCGTCCGCGCGATCGATGCCGGTTATCCGGTCATCGCGTGGTCCGTCCTCGGATCACGCCCACAGCGTCTATCTTGGTCCAAACCGGACGGCGGTCGGGTGAATGCCGCGATGTACGAACACACCGTTGTCGTGACAGGTTATCGCGGGACGGCGGAAAAAATCGAGCGCGTTTACCTCGTCGATCCGTTGACCGGTCTCCGGTCGGAAACATGGAAGGAGTTCACGTGGAGGACGGGATTTCTGGATCACCAGGCGCTGGTGATTGTTCCGTGGGACAAATCGAACGACGGCACAGAATGACAAATTTTATACACATCCTTCTACCATCGCATCTGTCCGTTGAACTTTGATATTGATTTGTCATTTGGATGGTTCGGCTTCGCTCACTACAGGCGTTGAAATTTGTCATTCTGTGCCGTCGTTCGATTTCGTTGAACGGCTCCGGATGCCTGTCATGCTCGACAGAACGGGCGCTTCATTCTAAGATAGCGTCCACTTCATTCCATGACGTTTTGGAAACGAAAAATTCCGCAGGAGGGGAGCGCGCCCATCGCAGGGAACGCGGCGCTGGCGTTCTTTTTTGAGCTCATCCAGGTGATAGCCGTGTCGCTCGCCATTATCATTCCGGTCCGTTACTTTCTGATCCAGCCGTTCTACGTAAAAGGGGCGAGTATGGAGAACAGCTTCTTCGACCACGAGTACCTCATCATTGATGAGTTGTCGTACCGGTACAAAGATCCGGGCCGCGGCGACATCATCGTGTTCCGTTACCCGGCTGATCCGAAGCAGTTTTTCATCAAACGTGTGATCGGTCTGCCGGGTGAAATCGTGGAGGTCTCCGAAGGGACCGTGAAAATTTACAATGACCGCTACCCGAACGGAATCACGCTGGATGAGAAGGCGTATCTCGACAAGGAATACCTGTCTGCCGGCAAACGAACAGTCACCTTAAAGAGCGACGAGTATTTCGTGATGGGCGACAACCGTCCGGCCAGCCTCGACTCGCGCTACTTCGGCGCGGTCAAGCGCGAAGCGATCGTGGGCCGCGTGTGGCTTCGTGGTTGGCCGTTCGACCGCTGGAAGGTGTTTGAGAAGCCGACGTACGCGCTCTGAAGAACGGTTTGAGGTGACAAATGATTTCGCGGTGTCCTGCCAGGTTGTTAGGCTCCTCTATTGAGGAACCTAACGACCAAAAAACCTGGTAGGACACCAATACGTTCCTATTTTTCATCAGAATTCGCTCTACTCGTTATGTCTATGAAACCACCCTCCCCAAAAAAGTCCGACGTGACGGCTGCGCCCGCGCCGGCGAAAAAAGCGCCCGCACCGCTGCCCATCGTGCGCGGCATGCGCGACATCCTGCCCGCCGAATGGCCGTACTGGCGTACGCTCTATCGCGAGGCAGAGCGTCTCGCTGAGGATTACGGGTACGAACGGATCGAGACACCCGTCCTCGAAGAGACGGCGCTCTTCGTGCGCGGCGTAGGTAAGCAGACGGACATCGTGGAGAAAGAGATGTACTCCTTCGATACGGCCGGAGGCGACCATGTGTCGCTCCGACCGGAGGAGACTGCTTCTGTTATCCGCGCCTACATCCACCACGGGATGCTGAACCGTCCGCAGCCCGTGAAGTTGTGGTACTGGAGCCCGATGTTCCGGCACGACCGTCCGCAGTCCGGCCGCTACCGCGAATTTTGGCAGTTCGGGTGCGAGTGCGTGGGCGACGACGACCCGGTACTCGATGCGCAGATGGCGTTCCTTGCCTGGAAGACGCTCAAGAATGCGGGCGTGGACAACGTAGTCCAGATCAACTCGATCGGCACGCCGGAGAGCCGCGCGAACTACAAGAATGCGCTTGTGGCGTATTTCCGTACAAAGCGGCACAAGCTGTCGGAAGACGACAAGAAGCGACTCGTGAAGAATCCGCTTCGCTTGCTCGACTCGAAGGAACCGGAGATGCAGGAGTTGAAGGCGGAGGCGCCACAGATCGTTGACTGGCTCGATGAGGATTCGAAGGCGCACTTCATGCACGTGCTCGAGTACCTGGACGAGGCGGGTGTGCCGTATCAGCTCGACCCGTACCTCGTGCGCGGCCTGGATTACTATACGAAAACGGTGTTCGAGGTCGCATCCGTTTCCGAAGATCCGGACGTCGCCAAGCTCGCTTTAGGCGGTGGCGGTCGCTACGATGGGCTGGCCGAACTCCTGGGGAGCGGACGTCCTACTCCGGCCTGCGGATTCGCGCTCGGTGTTGAACGCGTGGTGACGCGTATGAAGGAGGCGGTGCCGGATCTTGGCGCGCTGGAGAAACGCGACGTGTTCGTAGCGCAGCTCGGCGAGCAGGGGAGGAGGAAGGCGTTCGCGGTATTCGAGGAGCTGCGGCAAAGCGGCATTCGTGCGGGCGAGGCGTTATCCAAAGACGCTATTAAGGCGCAGATGGAGATCGCGAACAAGTCCGGAGCCAAGTGGGCCGTTATCATTGGCCAGAAGGAAGTGCTGGACGGAACGGTTATTATTCGCGACATGGACGCCGGCACGCAGGAAATCGTTGATGCCCGGAAAGTGGTGTTGGAGATCAAGAAAAAAATGGGGAAGGAGTAAGGGATTACGAATGTTGGATTACGTCCCTCGCTTCGCTCGGGATGACGATCTTATTGCGAGCACTTGTCATCCCGAGCGAAGCGAGGGACGTAATCCAACCTGTTTGACGTTTGTTGAGCGTAGAGGTACCTTTTCAGCAGAGCCATGAGGAAATCCGCCCTTGGCGGGACCTCACGGTTCGTCTATCCATTCAACCACTCGAAAGGAGAGTGACATCAGCATGGCCGAAGTGAAACGTAAGAAGGGGGAAACATTCGATGCGTTGCTTCGCAGGTTTCAGCGGCGGTACCAGCAGAGCGGCCGCGGGATCCAAACGAAGAAGATCCGATTCCACGCTTCAGAGCCGAGTAAGACGAAGCGCCACCGGAGCGCCCTCTTCCGTGAAGCGAAACGCAAGGAGTTTGACTACCTCATGAAGACGGGAAAGCTGAAGGAAGAGCCGAAGCGTCCCCGCCGGTGGTAATCCGAATGACGCGTGGATTGCGCGTTGTGCCTGGAGCGTCACGCCCGTCGTGACGTGCCTCGCATAAAGCGTAACGCACCCGTCCGTCATTCAACGAATCGCATCACGCATGAGCATTATTGAGCACATCGACGCCGACTTGAAGGAGGCGATGAAACAGAAGAACGAGCTCGAGCTCTCCACGCTCCGGCTCGTTCGTTCGGCTTTGAAGAACAAACAGATCGAACTGGGGCGTGAACCTACGGAAGAAGAAATCCAGTCGGTGCTCCGGACGGTCGTGAAGCAGTATTCGGACGCGCTCGGAGATTTTGAAAAGGCCGGTCGGACGGATTTGGCGACTCGCCAGAAGGCCGAGCTGGGGGTGGTTCAAGGATACCTGCCTGCCGCCATGCCTGCTGACGAGCTTGAACGCCTCGTGCGCGAGGCCATCGTATCGGTCGGCGCCGTATCGCCGTCCGACACCGGTAAAGTGATGGGTGCCGCTATGAAAATCGTTGCCGGTCGGGCAGACGGTAACGCCGTGCGCGAGGTGGCACAGCGGCTCCTCGCGCCTGTCCCTCCTGCACCCGATCCTTCGTAAGTTCCCCTCGTTAGCGAACCTTCCGTCCCATGCCTCGGAATGAACGCCCTCCTCTTGCTACAGACTCCGCAGATCTTCGGGGCGTTTTCGCGACAATCCGGTCTGCAGATCAAGAGGGGAACTGGGAATTGGGTACTGGGTACTTGTCGGATTCGCCCAGTCCCCAGTCCCCAGTTCCCAATTATAGGTCCGTCCTGATTGCCGCCGCGGCCGTTGCCGTTGCGGCGTTTGTTGTATTCGCCGCGTCCGCTCCGGTTTTCGCCCAGCAGCAGGCCGCGCAGCAGGTGCAGCAAACAGCTCAGGCCGCAGGCGTGGCAGCAGGAACCACCGACCTCGTGCAGATTATCGGGCGGCTCATCAACATTTTCCTGGGCCTTCTTGGCGTCATCTTCCTCGTTCTCCTCCTCTACGCCGGGTTCCTCTGGATGACCTCGGCCGGGGATGCGGAGAAAGTGAAAAAAGCGCAGAACACGATCAAGAACGCAGTGATCGGCCTCGTGATCATCGCGTCGGCTTGGGCCATCGTGAGTTTCATCATGAACGCGCTCACGGGCGTTACGCAGCCGGGTGGAGGCGTTTCTGGCATCGGTGCCGGGTTTGGCGGCTTTCAGTCGAATGCGGGTTCGCTCGGCGGCGGCGTGATCGAGAGCCATCTGCCGCAGCGGAACGCCACGAACGTGCCGCGGAACACCACGATTATCGTCACCTTTAAGAAGCCCATGAAGATCTCGTCGCTCGCAAAGGACTACGACGACAAGGGAACGCCTGCGGATCTCGCGGACGATACGGTCACGGAAGGGCTGAACGACACGGCGATCAAAATCTACCGCACGGACGCCGGCGTGCAGACCGCGCTCGCATCCGACAAGATGCGCGTGCGCTTCACGAAGGACCGCAAGACCTTCGTGTTCAAGCAGGTGGCCTGTCCGCCCGACTGCCTTGGAAGCCCCACGGCAAACGTTGGTTACACCGTGGAGCTGCGTGGCGGCAAGGATGGCGTCCTCCTCGAGAACGGCGACCTCGCCTTTGGCGGTGCGTTCGCGAACGGCTACATCTGGCAGTTTGAAACCGGCACGTTCCTCGACCTCACGCCGCCCAAGGTGCAGGCCGTGATCCCGCCGGCCGGCAACCAGTATGCGCGCAACGTGATCGTTCAGATCGTGTTCGACGAAGCGGTGGATCCAACGGCTACCACCGGGTTCGTGAGCCAAGGTCAGGGATTCCAGAATATCCAGCTGCACGCCGGCGGTGTGAACACGCCCCCGGTGGACGGCGAGTTCCGCATCTCAAACCAGTACCGGACGGTCGAGTTCATCCCCAGCGAACTCTGCGGCAAGAATTCCTGCGGCAAGGACGTGTTCTGTTTGCCCGGCGGCGCCTCGATCGACACGTTTGCACGCGCCGCCACGCTCGACGGAATCGGTCCGCAGGCACAATTCCTCCAGTCCGGCTACGACGGCGTGACGGACGTGGTGGGGAACTCGCTCGACGGGAACGCCGACGGCAAAACACAGGGACCGGGCGCGGACGATTACGCCTGGAGCTTCGGGACGTCGAACGACGTGAACCTCACGCCGCCGTCCGTGGAAGAGACCGAACCCCCGTCCTCACCGGGCGCGGGGCAGTCGAACATCGATCCCTTCCTGCCCGTGAAAGCGAGGTTCGACTCGATCCTCCAGAGCTCCACGTTCAACACCGATAACGCCTTGATCGATGCGCAGGAGCCGTCGGAACTTGCCGATACGTTCTTCTGGCAGACCTCGCAGCAGTTCCTGACCGACAACAATGAACCGGTCACGAAGCCCGATGACAAACCGGCGAAGACGTGGGGCTGGATTGACCACCGCATGTACGCCTCGAGCACCGAGTACGACCCGTTCCTCCTCTCCGGCATCCAGAACCTGTACCAGAATTGTTTCAACCCTGCCTCGAGCCCCACGTGTCCGGTCGGCGCAGGAGGGCCGAATTGTTGTCAGAGCCAGCGGCAGACGGGGGAATGTACGTTCCCATAGAGAGGTAGGGACTGGAAAGAATGTGAGTCATGCCCAGTCCCTAGTCTCCAGTCTCCAACTTCATGATGCATCGTTTCCTCAAACGCACGGCAGCCGTCGCAACAGCGATCGCGCTTTTTGCAGTCGCCATACCTGTCCGGGCGCAGACGCTGGGGCCGGTGGATCTCGGCATGTTCGAGATCGGCCACGTGTTGAAGCTCACGGATAAGGATCCGCGTGTCATCGCCGCGCGGCTCGTGAACGCCTCGCTCGAACTCATCGGCATCGTCGCGCTCGTGATGATCCTGATCTCCGGGTTCGGATTCCTGTTCTCGATGGGTCAGAAGGAAAAGATGGCGAAGGCCAGCGCCACGTTCAGGAACGCAATCATCGGTCTCATCATCGTCCTTTCGTCGTGGGCGATCGTTCGTACGGTCATTGATCAGCTCGTGAAAGCGACGGCTCCGTCCGACGAGGCATCGTCGGTTCTCCACGCGATTACGTCATTGGTATGAAATTCCGGCGCGTCCTCCTCCTCACGATCGCGGCGACCTTCATCGCCGGGTTCTTCTCGTTCGCCGCGTGGAACGGGGCGGGTGCCCCATGGAGCGTCCCTGCGGCGCACGCGCAGCTCGCGCCGGGTCTCACGGAGATCGGAGGCACGATCAAGCTGCCTTCCACCGACCCGCGCGTGATCGCGGCGCGCATCATCAACGTGGCGCTCGGCCTGGTCGGCGTCATCCTCGTGGTCATTATCATCTACGCAGGGTTCCTCTACATGACAAGCGGCGGGGACGCCGAGAAAACGCAGACGGCGCTGAAGTACATCCGGAATGCGGTGATCGGCCTCATCATCGTCCTGTCCTCCTGGGCCATCGCGCGGTTCGTGATTGACCGGCTCATTTCGGCTACGGGCGAGGGCGGGGGAGGGGT
>DATMXG010000035.1:0-5603 GCA_035561755.1 Methylomirabilis sp. (SeqCode) | reverse complement strand
GTCTCCGACGAGGAAGGGGTCCGACATCAATCACGATACCCGGCTTCATCTTTGCGTCCTGAAAGACGCGCACAACCGATCGTCCGGACCGGCATTCCGGCTGGCCGGACCGGTTGGCAGACGTGGCGACGATTGGGAATCCGTACGCGCGTACAAGCGCGCGTACGAATGGAGACGAAGAAACGCGGATCGCGACCTCATTGTTCGGCGCGACGAGATGATGAAATCGCTGCCCGCGTCTCACGGGTAGGACGAGAGTCAAAGGCCCCGGCCAGTACCGCCGTGCAAGACGCGCCGCCGGCTCGGCCAATACGGCGACGCGTTTCACATCAAGCACGGACGACACCACAAGAGGCAGCGCCTTCAACAGGGGGCGCCCCTTGATGCGAAAGATGCGCGCAACCGCTTTCGTATTCCGCGGATCGCACCCCAGCCCATACGTCGTCTCGGTAGGAAACGCAATCACGCCCCCGCGACGAAGAACGCACACGGCCTGGTGAACCATGTCTGTTTCATTACCGTGTAGGATGATCACGCGCGACACAATAGCAATAATTTTCTCAATGACACAGCCCCGAACAGGTAATGAAAACGCTGCGCTCGACCGATCGGGGCGGGGAAACCCCGCCCCTACCGGGGCATGCAATATCAAACACCCCGCCCCTCGTCTTCGACTCGGGGTGACAAAGCCGCACTCGGTGTGAACGAGGTTGCAGCTTGTTGTCATCCCGAGCGAAGCGAGGGAGGGGTGTTATTTAGGCCGCGAAGACTCGTACGTTCTCTTGATCCCGCTCGCGTACAACCTCGGCACGGTGCCAATCAAGCGTACGCTTGAGGCCATCGACGATAGACGTTTTCGGCTGCCAGCCAAGCGACGTGCGAATCTTCGAGATGTCCAGGCAGGAGCGCATTGGCGCACCCACGTCTGCTGGACCTTTGAGCGGCTTCTGCGCGTATCCCATGTACTGAGCCATCGCGCGGTGAATCGTAGCCACGTTCAGTTCATGCTCCGAACCGACGTTGAGCGGTCCGGCCACGTTCGGATCTTCGAGCACGAGCAGGCAGGCCTCGATCACGTCTTCCACGTACACGTAGTCGCGCGTCTGGAGTCCGTTGCCGTTCACCTGCGTGGGTTCGTTCCGGGCCATCTTGTGGGCAAACGTAGCGATCACATTCGTCTCGCCGCAATTCGGCGCCTGACGGGGCCCGTACACGTTCGCGAACCGGAGGCTCACGAACGGCACGCCTTTGTGCAGGCAATAGAACTCACCGAGCTCTTCGGACGCCAGCTTGTGCTTGGCATACGGCGAGAGCGGCTTTGAGATGGCGTTTTCGGGAGTCGGCAGCGTGGTGTACTCGGACGACAACCCACCGCCAGTGCCGGCAAACACGAACCGGCGCACGCCCGACTTGGCTGCGACGTCGAGCAGACGCGCGGTTGCCACGTAGTTGATTTCCATGTCGAAGATCGGCTCCGCCACGGACTTCGCCACGTTCGCGTTTCCTGCGAAGTGGAAAATGATGTCGGGTGAAATGCCTTCCACGAGCGACATCGTGTCTGCATGCGTGAGGTCTGCGTTCACGTTTCGGGCCTTCGGATTGAGGTTCTTGCGGTTCCGGTCGGAGATGAGGTCGATCACCGTCACCTCGTGTCCGCGCTGAACCAGCGCATCCACGAGATGCGAACCGATGAACCCCGCACCACCCGTAACCAGGATGTTCAGTTTTCCGATGTGCTGCTTCTGCAGCTGCGTGGTGTGATTCATACAGATGCTCCTTGATGGGGTGGTTGCGGGGTGAATCCGGCTCCGCCGGTCACAAGGATGTGCTGTTTCATAATGACGAATCCTCCTTCGACGAATGTATAGGTCCTCCCCTCCATGGAGAGAACGAGAAAGAGTACCAGAAATTGGCTGGGTTGTCAACCCTGCTTGACCAGTCAAAAAATGACTCATATTGAGCCATATTTCATAACAATTCCCATAAGGGGGGTCGCCTCGCCCCACTGGGAATTTATTACATTACCCGTCCTTATTGAGTTCCGCCCTTTTATCCTGCCCCTCGGCCTGGTGCCGAAGATATCCCTCGATGAACATGTCGAGATCGCCGTTTAGAACCCCGTCCGTATCCGACGTTTCCACGTCCGTACGATGGTCTTTGACCATGCGGTACGGCTGGAGGACGTAGGAACGGATCTGATTCCCCCACTCGGCGCTGTGGAACTCGCCGCGCAGCTCCTGACGTTCTTTCAACACTTCTTCTTCCTTCAATTTCAGGAGCTTCGCCTTCAGGATCTTCATGGCCGTGGCCTTGTTCTGCGCCTGCGAGCGCTCGTTCTGGCAGGAGACCGTGATCTTCGTGGGCAGGTGGACGATGCGGACGGCGGAGTACGTGGTGTTCACCGATTGCCCGCCTTTGCCGCCACTCATGAAGGTGTCGATGCGCAGGTCATCCGGTTTGATTTCAACCTCGACCGTTTCGTCAAACTCCGGGAGGACCTCGACGAGTGCAAACGACGTCTGCCGGAGCTGGTCGGCATTGAACGGAGACAGACGGACGAGGCGGTGCACGCCGGCCTCGCTCTTCAAATGTCCGAACGCGAAGCGGCCATCGACGAAGAAGGTAGCGCTCTTAATCCCGGCTTCGGTGCCGCGGCTCTCATCCACGAGACGAACCCTCCAGCCTTTCTTCTCGGCGTACCGAAAATACATGCGCATGAGCATCTCGGCCCAATCCTGTGCGTCCGTGCCGCCTGCGCCCGCATGGATGGCGAGAACGGCATTCGAGGCATCGTGCACCCCCGAGAACAGCATGGAGAATTCGAGCGACAGATACGCCTTCTCAAGCTCGGAGACACGCGACTCGGCGTCACGCTCGAACGATTCGTCTTTCTCCGCCTCCGCGAGTTCGAGAATTTCCTGCAGCTCCATGACCGACGCGCGGAGCGCAAACCAACGGTCGAACTGCTCCTTCAGATCCGCAAGCGTTTGACTCTCGCGCCGCGCCCGTTCCTGATCCGCCCAGAAGTCCGGCGCAGACACCTCCGCCTCGAGCGCCGTGATCTCGTGTTTCACAGCATCCAGATCCAAAACGCGCCATGCGTCGTCCACGCGGCTGCGGAGTTGGAGCGTTCGCTCAAGAACGGGAGAGGACATGCTGGTCAACCGGCTTGCGGATGGTTACGGATTACGAATATGAGACGAATGTACGGATCATTCTATGAATGTCTTTCATCATCCGTACATTCATTCCGTATTCGTAATACGTAACTGTCGCAATTTCGTGACGAAACTAAAAGGCAACCCATACCGGGCTGCCTTCCAGCTCCCTTCACAACTTGATGTTGCTTCGAAGCTTCCCCACCACCGGGATCTCCCAGAATTCCCCCTGCAAGCACTTCACGAACGCGTAGATGTCCACGAAGAACACCACGAGCGCAGCCGCCCAGCCGATGAGCGGGAACCAGAACACGAACGAACCCACGATCCATACGATGAAGAGAATAAGGCCTTGCTTTGCATGCTCTTGCGCAAAGCGCGACTGCTTCATGGCGAGGAGCGGGATAAGGCACAGGATGCCCACGTACGACAACGCGGCCATCATTTTATGCTCTTCTACGTCTTTGGGGTCGAATTTCGGGACGACCGTTCCCTGTATTGGTTGATCCATATGACGACATCGTACCATCCGTTGACAGATGCGGCAATCTCTTGTACGTTCCACGTTCGCTCTGACACAATAGTATTGATTCGGTCGGAAAAGGAGACAATCCATGCCCCTTCGTAACGCTGTCGAACCCCAGGACTCCGATTCGCTGTACGCCACCGTCCTCGAGCTCCGTGAGGAGCATCAATTTCTGCGAAAACGGAAAAGCGGGTCTCCCGGCGGGAACACTCAAGAAGACGCCGTGGTAGCGCTCATCGACTACCACCGCGCCAGACTTCGCGCCATGACACCGAGCGACCTGGCCCCGGCAAGCGGCACGCGTCGGCGTACACCGTAATCGTCGCGTCCTGACGCTCCTCACGACCGGCCGGAGATCCGCCCACTTACCTGGGCGCGCATCTCCGGCCGGTTTCTATTGAACGGCACTCTCCATCGTCTTCGTTTCGTCATTAGACATTAGTCATTAGGCATTCCGAGATGACTTCCATAGAAACAAAACGCCTCGGCATGACCGAGACGTTTGTCTGTACTGCGAACCCGCTTAGTAATCCATTCCCATACCACCGCCCATGCCGCCGTGCCCATGCCCACCGGCCGGCTCTTCCTTCTTCGGCAAGTCGGTGATGACGGCCTCGGTGGTGAGGAACATGGCCGCGATGGACGCAGCGTTCTGAAGCGCCGAGCGCGTGACTTTGGCCGGGTCGACAATACCCGCTTTTAACATGTCTTCGTAGGTATCCATCGCGGCGTTGTAGCCCATGGAGCCGGAAAGCTTTTTCACTTCTTCGGCCACGACGGATCCATCCTTACCCGCATTTTCTGCGATGACCTTGATCGGCTCCTCGACCGCTTTCTTCAGAATTCGGATGCCCACGTGCTCCTCGCCTTCCACGGAAACTGCGTCTAGCGCGGATACGCAGCGCAGGAGCGCCACACCGCCACCCGGGACAATCCCTTCTTCGACCGCCGCCTTCGTGGCCGAGACCGCATCTTCGATACGGTGCTTCTTCTCTTTCATCTCAACTTCCGTGGCCGCACCCACCTTGATCACGCCGACACCCCCGGAGAGTTTTGCAAGCCGCTCCTGAAGCTTCTCGCGGTCGAACTCGCTGTCCGTCGTTTCAAGCTGTTTCTTTATCTGGGATGCGCGCGCCTTCACCTCGTCCGCCTTGCCCTTGCCGCCCACGAACGTGGTGTGGTCCTTGGTGGCGATGACCTTGTGCGCGCTACCGAGGTCGGCGAGTTCCACAGAATCAAGCTTACGACCGAGGTCCTCGGTAATGACGGTCGCGCCCGTGACGGTAGCGATGTCGGCCAGCATCTCCTTGCGGCGGTCACCGAAGCCCGGCGCCTTCACGGCGAGCGCGTGGAACGTGCCACGAAGCTTGTTCAGCACGAGCGTGGTGAGCGCTTCGCCTTCCAGGTCGTCCGCGATCACAACGATTTCCTTCTTTCCGGTCTGAACCACCTTCTCCAGAATCGGCAAGATGTCCTGAATGGAGGAGATCTTCTTGTCCGTCACGAGGATGTAGGGGTCGGTGTACTCGCTCTCCATGCGATCCGTGTTCGTCACCATGTACGGAGACACATAGCCTTTTTCGATGCGCATGCCCTGCACCACTTCCGTCTCGATCCCGAAGCTCTGCGATTCCTCCACGGTGATAACGCCATCCTGACCCATCTGCTTCATTGCGGACGCAATGGTCTTCCCGATCTCGGCATCATTCGCGGAGATGGACGCCACTTGTTCGATCTCGTTCTGCTGCACGGGCTTCGCGATCTTCTCTTTGAGCTCTTTCACGATCGCTTCCACGCCCTTCTCAATGCCGCGCTTCACGGCAAGCGGGTTCGCACCGGCTGTGATGTTTTTAATCCCTTCGGAGATGAGCGCCTGTGCGAGGACCGTCGCAGTCGTCGTGCCGTCGCCGGCCTGATCG
>DATMXG010000034.1:0-11160 GCA_035561755.1 Methylomirabilis sp. (SeqCode) | reverse complement strand
CAATCACAGCGACCGCTTGGGTCTCGAATCCGTCTCCGAACGAGCGCGCGAATGAGACCGTCTACGTGTCCGTGAAAGACAATTACGGACGCCCGGTCACGGGCGCACAGGTCCAGGCCACGGTCCAGTTCAAGTCCGGCGCGCAGACCTACTCGCTCACGCATCAGGGGAACGGCCAGTACGCGTTGAGTTTCAAGCTGAACGACAAACACGCATCCGGGTACAAGGTGAACGTGAGCGCCGTCGCCCGCTTCCAGGCATTCACCGCCACGGCGTACACCGCGTTTACGCCGGATTGACGACCAGCCGTCCGCGCACAAAACACTCCGTTTCTCGCTTCGCTCGGAATGACAACCAGCCGCAATCTCGCTTACACCAAGTGCAGCGTTGTTACCCCGAGTCGATAACGAGGGACGGGGCTTTTCGTATCCACGTTTGCTACAGCCACCGGAGCCTGAAGAACAGCGCTACGAGGGCGAGCGTGACGGCCGCGACGCTGCCGGCAATGACCTCGAAGGCGTTCGAGGCTTCGCCCAACGGGAGCTGCACGTTCATGCCATAGAAGCTGAACACGAGGTTTGGCACCATGAGGATGATGGTGAGGGCCGTGAGCGCCTTGATCACGCGGTTCAGGTTATTTGTCATGATCGTGGAGTACGACTCGCGGATCGTGACGATGCTTCTCGCGCCGCCGCGGCAGAGTTCGATCAGCTGGTTCGTGTTCAGCACGAGGTCTTCCACGAGGTCTTTGTCCGTTTCGAAGAACTTCACGTGCTTGCCCGAGAGCAGGTGGTTCAGTACCACGGCCGTAGGTTCGAGCGCGCCGAGGAAATCCTGGAGCGTGTCTTCGAGCACCACGAACCGAACGATGTCGCGGTTTCGGATATCTTCCAGGTGGAGATGTTTCCGGAGCGTGAGGATCGTCTTCGAGATCGCGTGGAGGTCGTTCGTGTACGACTGGTTCATCCACGTGAGGAGCTGCAGCAGGAGCTTCGCCTTCTGCGTAGTGTACACGTCCGTTTTTGCCACGAACTGCTTGAGGTCCCCGAGCGCGCGGCTGCACGCCGTAATCACTGCCGATTCCGTGAGTACGATCAGGAATGGGACGGTCTCGAATGAGTCCTCCACCTTTACGGGGTAGCGGGCGAACACGTATACGGTCGCGTCTTCCACCTCGAACCGCGGTACCTCGAACGGGTCCAGGGCGTCTTTCAGATGACCGAGGTCGAGATCCTGCTCGATCGCGAGCGCTTCGAGTTCCGCGTCCGAGGGTTCCTCCAGGTGCAGCCACGCGCCCGATCGCAACTCCGTGATCGGATGGATGGATTCATCTTTCAGGCTGCGGTACCGCGCGGTCTGCATGCAGACAAGTGTAGCCGTTTGAACGACGCTTGTCGCGTCCGGCAACGCGGTTGCGCCCGCTTGTGGGATTGCCACGCGGCGGGGTAGGCTCGCGACATGCAGCGCCCCCGGATCTTCTTCGATCTCGACCACACGCTCTACGACACAGACGCCATGCTTTCGCCGATCGTGGAGGATGCGGTGCGATTGGGCGCGTCGGAAAACGTGGTCCGCACCGCCATCCGGCACGCCGGACGTACGGGATTCACGTTTGAAGCTGTCCTCGCGCGGCTCGGCCACCCGCCGGATGTGGTTGAGCAACGAGCGCTCGTGTACCGGCAACGGCTTGCGGAAGGGAATGCGTTCCTCTACCCCGGCGTCACGGAGTCGTTGCAGCGCATCGCGTTGCGTGCAGACTGCGTCCTCCTCACATACGGGTACCCACCCTTCCAGGAAGAAAAATTTTCGTCCGTGACGGATCTCCATCCCGTCTTTCTCGACCGTCACTTCGTGTGGGCGGGGCAAACGAAGGGGGACGTGATCCGGTCATACGGCGACGACCGTCCCGCATGGTTCGTGGACGACGCACCCGAACATCTCGAAGACGCGCTTCAGAAAGCGCCGTGGACCATGTGCATCCGCATGTCGCGGTGCGTGGGTGAAAGCGGGTTATTGGAGGAGGATCGGAGATGGTATACCGCGACGTCCTTCGAGAGCATCGAGCGGCTTCTCGGCACACAAGACTGACGGGCGGGCCGTCTTTCTGTATACTGGAACGACGTCGTATGGTTATGAAAGAATTGCAGGATTACGTGAACAAGGAGATCGCGCTGGGTTCCACGAAAGCGGATCTCCAGAGCGTCCTTCTGAAAGCCGGGTGGGAGGAAAAAGACGTTTTGGCCGCGCTGGACGCAGCGCCGGAAGAAGGCGGGGCCGCGACCGGGTCTTCCGGCCGGGTTCAGTGAACGTTTCAATTCGCGTCCCTCCCATTATTACATTACGTTCGCGACGAAGTAGCCGTGGGAATGAAGACGGGTCTTCGTGCTCTCGCGAAGTTGTGCGCATTCATGGACGCATGAGCCGTCGCATGCCTAAGATGAATGAACCTATGCAAATCATGAACCGTCTCATTATCGCATCAATTGCCTTCGTGGCGTTGGGCGGCGGCTGCAT
This sequence comes from Methylomirabilis sp. (SeqCode), assembly GCA_035561755.1. Lineage (GTDB taxonomy): Bacteria > Patescibacteriota > Patescibacteriia > 2-12-FULL-60-25 > 2-12-FULL-60-25 > 2-12-FULL-60-25. The sequence continues at coordinate 8,646 of DATMXG010000034.1, read as the reverse complement.
CCCGAAGTCCGCCTCCTGGTCCACGCCGACCTCGCAAAATTCCGCTCCCGCCGTTCCCTCTGCGGAGCCGGCGACGTCTACGGCAGCTTCCGCACCAGCCGCGGCACCCGTACCAACCACAACCGCCGCACCGAAAACCACGGCACCATCGGCGCCGGTCGCGAAGCCAAAAGCGACGCCAACCATCACGAAACCGGCGAATGGCTACGTGACGATCCAGAATTTAAAGTTCGGTCCTGCGGTCCTGGCCGTGAATGCGGGTGCCACCGTGTTTTGGACGAACAAGGATACGGTGAACCACACCGTGGATTCCGACGCCACGCGCATCTTTAACTCCGGTAATCTTCCGCCGGGCGCCACGTTCAAGCACACATTCAATTCGCCCGGCACGTATTCGTACCGGTGCGGCGTACACTCGAGCATGACCGGGACGATCGTGGTGAGATAGCCCCTCTCTAGTTCCCGCCATCATCAAGAGGCTGACAGGCGGGGTGATAAGTTTCGTCATCCTAAGATCCCGTCGCGGGTCCCGTGGTCTGCGGGCTGGCAGGACGAGGAACGTCTGCGCTGCACAAACGCCCCGCCTGCATGCAGGCGGGGCGTTTGGTGTGTCACTCGGTCGTTCAGGGTTCCCCACCTACGGAGGGGGCGTCTGAATGACCGAACGACCGTTAGTCGCAGATTTTCTTCAGCTGGAACACGTGCTCCACCGGGTGGTTGAAGTGCGTGGAGATGAGCAGCGCAAGAGAGAGAGACGGCACATAGTCGCCCTTCTCCATCGAACAGATGGTCTGCCGGCTCACGCTCACGTGTTTCGCCAGCTGTTCCTGGGTCATGCGCTTCTCCTGACGGAGCTTGCGGATGCAGTTGTAGACGGTGTGTGTTGCCATAACGATGGAAACTATACCAGACGCTGGAGAAGGCGTCAAGAGGGGTTGACACTCTGCTATCTTTTTCGCTTACAATACACAATCTGCTACCCTTAAATAAGCATGATCACGTTTGTTTTCGCTTTCTTTCTGTTTGCCTCACCCGTCCACGCCCATCCGCTGGACAGCGCATTTTTTGACTTTGAGCAGACGGTCTCCGGGACAACTCTTACGGTCGCGATGCAGCCGCCTGAGGCGTTTGAGGTCGTTCGCACTCCAGAGGATACGGATTGGAACACCGAACGGTTCCGCGAGCGTGGAGAGATGCTCGCAGCATTCGTCGCAAGTCATGTGGCGTTGTCCCGTGGCGGCCGCGATTGTGAATGGGATCCGGTAATGGGTCCGGTCGCAAGCTCCACGTTCAATGCGCTCGCGGACGGCATCACGGTTGCGGGCCTCATCGTTTGTCCGGTCGCGACCGGTCCCTTCACGCTTACGAGCGACCTGTTTATGGACCGATTCCCAAAACAGCACAACGTGGTTCGTATCGTTGGTGACAATCCGTATATGGAACTCATGGCGATGACGTCGTCGAATCAGACGGTCGTGGTCGATCTTGAAGAACGGCCACAGGAGGAGGTGCGCGCCGCCATGAAGGAGATCCCCTTCCTTCTCGTCGGGTTCGGCATTGCTGCGTTCATCGCTGTTCCGATTCTCCGCCGTTTACTCCGTCGTCGTTCGACGACTGTATAGTCCGCGTGTACACTCTCACGTATGAAACAATGGATCCTGCTCACCGCTCTTGTCTTCCTCGGCGCCGGCTGTGGTGACGACTACGTGACGGGAGCGTCATCCGGAGGCTCCGGCACGGGGGGATTCATTATCCCGGGAAATCCGATCGTATCGAATGCTATCGTGGCGCCTGACCTAAAAAATATCTCCAATACGTCGGGGCTGAATGAATTTTCGTTCACGCTCACCCGGTAGTAATCGGGGACTAAGTTACAATAGAAGTACTGGTTCACACCCAGTACTTCTTTCTTTCTCAGTTCCCGGTGCCTAATCCCTCCCTTCAAGCAGCCTCTGGACCACCTCCACTTCGTCCATCTTCATGAGGTCCTGCTCCGTCCGCGAGTGAACCTTTTTCTTTACGTCTTCCGGAAGGTGGGCTTCGATCCGATGCAGGATTTCGGGGAGCGCCGCGATGCGGACGCCGATCGCTCGGCGCTCACGGATGAGCATCGCGATACGTTCGGCCACCTGCCTGCTGAACTTCTCCTTGCGCGGCGTGTCGTGTCGGTCGCTCGAGGGGCCGGCTACGCGCGAACCGTCCGCGCTCGTGAATGATCCTTCGGAGTCGCTTTTCATCTCGGGCGCGAGCGCCACGCCGTCCAGCTCCTCGAGTGCATCGCCGCCGGCCAGCCGGAATTTCGCCGTCTGATCGTCCGCGGTCACGAGGAGCATGGGGTCAGGGAAGCGTTGGAGTTGTTTTGGGAGTTTCATAGTTGATGGAGCATAGCACGGAACGGTCTGTGAATATCGGATGATGAATGGAACGAGCCCTCGTTCAATTTTGGATATTCGTAGACTGTTCTGATCGTCAGTTTCTTTCCAGGATTGTTACCCCATTGTCTTCAAACACCTTTTCCCAATCGTCATCGACCAACGTGAGCATCCGTTCACTCGATTCCTTCGTGGTGAGGAGCAGGTGCGTGACGGGGATGGTCTGCAGCGTGAAGCGCACGATTTCATGGTCGCGCGTGTTGAAGAGCTCACGCCACACGGCGAGCTTCCGTTCATAGTCCGGCGTTTCGTGGCTGTGACCCACCCAAGCTGTCTTCCCCGTCCACGCCGGTGTCCAGATGTTCGTCCACAGGTCGTGACTCACCACCACCGCGTTTGGCCGCGATGCAAGGTTGGACCACGCGCGGAACACGGCCTCCGGACGGTTGAACCAGCGTGCGTGTTCCGGTGCCGCGAGCCACGCGGCCTGCGAAGCGAACAGGTGGAGAGGCACGGCGCCGACCATGCCCGCGAGGAGCATGCCGCGGGCGAACCGCGGCAGGGAGTCGAAGAGCGCCGACCAGAACGGAAGCGTGAGGAGCACGAGCGGGATCATGAGCCCTTCGGTGAGCTTGCGGCTCCAGGGCACGGGCAGGAGGAGCGTGAGGATGGCGGCCACCACGAGCCATGCGGTGCACCAGCGGCCGTGTTTCAGGAACAGGCGCTTCCGTGCGTGATGGATCGCGATCCAGGCGAAGGCGATCGCGGCCGGCAGGAGCACGAACACCCAGCGGTCCAAGGACGCGATGGGGAGCCGGTTCATTTCCAAGTGATGCGTACGGAAGAGCGGGTCGGTGAGGAACCACAGGTAGTACGCGAACGAGGGGAGGAACGATGCCGCGAGGAGGAGCGGTCGCGCCACGGCGACGCGATGGTGAGCGGCATCGCGCACGTGCTTCGCCCACGCCACGAACAGGACTGCGGCGATGAGCGGGATGAAGTACGGGTGGAACGAGGTAAGCGCGGCGATTGCGAGCATCACGGTCCACACCCGGCGCGATGGATGTTCCATCACCTCCCACAGCCCGCGCATCACGTAGAGCAGCAGCGCGGAGGAGAGGATCATGTGCGCGCCGCCGAGCAGGGTCGGGACCACGGCGAATTCCGACACGATGTCTGGCGCGCCGTCCGTGCGCCATGTCCATGAGCCCGTGGCACCGAGCGTGGCCGAGTGGAGCCAGCCCAGACCGATGCCGCCTACCGCGAGGAGCGACGCGAGCCGCGCCTCGCGCTCGTCTTTGGCAACGGATCGCGCTGCCGCGTGAACGGAGAAGGCGAGCGCGACCGTGGCGACCCAGCGCGCGAGTTCGTGAACGAGGAGCGGGGAGAGTTTTGACCACCCATGGATGACGGAGAGCGTAGACCACACGAGATCAAAGCGTGTGAGGTGCGGTTCCACGGCGAACGGGTTTTTGAGGAGCCACGATCCCTGACGGATTTCGTTCAGGTATAAGGCTACGTCACCCGAGTTTTCGAGCGTGTCGCCGAGCCAGCGCGTGCCAAGCGGCTCGCCGTTCGCGAGGAGCCACGTGAAAAGAAGCTCGTAGGCGATGAGGCCGAGGGCGAGCGCAATTGGAAAAGCGTGGCGGCGGATGATGCGAGAGATGAGGGGCATGGTGTGATGCATTGACGCAATGTCCGATTGAGCAGATTGATCTAAAGAATGACCAATGGCCAATTCCCAACGACCGATGAAGTCACAAGTCCCTGTGTTGTTCTGGCCATTGGGATTTTGTCATTGCTTCGTGAACGCATCGTCTCTCACGAGCGGCACGAGCGTTGCGTACCCCGTCGTGCTCCCGTCCGCGCGGCGCACGGTCCCGCGCGCCCAGAGCGCGGGGAGGAAGTACGAGCGCGGCTGGTCGTCTGCCGTCACCGTGTGCTTGTGGAGGCCGATCACGAAGGAATTGAGCGTGATCGTGACACCCGGTGATGAACCCGTGATTGGATTCAACCCTCCTGCACGCAGTCGTTCGAGCGTTTCGTTCGCGGAGAGCGCCGGGTAGTTCGACCGATCCAGATCCGTGGGGAGCTCGAACCAGCCGGACTGCACCGTCCCGTCTTTCACGTTCACCACCAAGTGCGCCGCGAATATCGATTCGCCGCGGTCGTTCAACACGAGCTGTTCATCTCGCGTGGCCGCGTAGTCTACGGCCTGGAGTGTGGGGAATTCCGGGTTTACGCAGCGCGCGCCCGAGTCGCGGAAGGGGAGGAGCGGCGCGTTCTTCACGTCCGCGTCGCCCTTCTTCCCGAGCTCGCGGACCGCGCCGAGCGCAGCATCGTTCATGCAGCGGTTCTCGCCGAGCGCTCGCTCCCACCACTTGAACCACGAGAAGGAGAGTTCGGGTTTGCCCCAGCCTCGGGTGAGCGCACCCCGCTCGTCCAAGAACGCCTTCGCCGTCTGGATGAGACGGTCGTCTTGCAGGAGCTGGCTCACGGTCGCAGTATCGGCACCCGTGATGCGATCGAACCCCACGCGGTGCAGGGCGGCGTCGTACGTCCAGCGGTATCCCTGATCATCCCGCCAGCGGAGCGTGAGCGCCGAGGCGGACGGCGCACGGCCGAGCGTTCCGGCAGGCACGCGCGCGGCCGAGGTGATGTTTTGAAGGAGGATCTCATCGGGGGCAGTTTTCCGTTCGCGTAACACCGTTACGTCCGGTGGAATTACGGGAATATCAGCGCCGAGCACGATGGAAGGCCGCGGACCCGCCGGGAGACCGGACGAGGGAGCCGCGCCCGGCAATTTTCCAAACCCCATTTTGAATCCGACAAGGCCTTCGGGCGACGGTTCGCCCAAGGCAGATCGCGTTGAAGTCGCGTCGGGCGCGGTCGGTGCCGTGACCGGCGGCAGGCAACCCTGGCCGAGGGTCGCAACCACCGTAGCTGTGAGGATGAGGCGCTTCCGCATGTCGTTATGATAGCACCTCAGGCGCCGTCCCGAGCGAGCACCGACGCCGGCGGTGCGAGTTGAGGGATTGACGTCTGCTCGTTTATTTCCTAGTGTGTCACAAGGAAATTATGTTCAAGCTTTCTGAGCGGACGCACTCCGGCCTTATTCTCATGACCTGCCTCGCGGAACGCATGGGGGAGTTCTTGTCGTTGAAGGAGGTCGCTTCGCGCATGAAGTTATCCGAAGGGTACCTCGAGGAGGTCGCGTCAGCGCTCCGGGCCGCAGGCCTCGTAACCGGACGGACCGGACCGAAGGGCGGGTACGCGCTCACGCGTCCACCAGAAAAGATCACGACGGAAGAAGTCGTTATAGCGCTCGAAGGGCCGATTGTGCTCGTTGGGTGTCAGGAGAAGGGAACCGACTGCCCGATCGAGGGTGGTTGCTCGTCCAAGCGCGTATGGAACGCGCTCCAGCACAGAATCCAGACGTCGCTTCGAGAGACGACGCTGGCAGAGATCGCAGGATGAAGATTCGGTTGTCCCGCCGTCGGCGGGGTAACCGACAAGAGCCTGCCCCGAGTGAAACCGAGGGGATACCCGACGCCCACGCCAGGTCACAGTCATGAAACCCATCTACCTCGATCACGCCGCCACGACCCCGCTCGATGCAAGGGCGCTTGAGGCGATGCGCCCATATTTCGGTGAGACGTTCGCGAACCCCGCGTCCTTCCACACGCCGGGACTCCGCGCGAAAGAAGCGGTGGCGTCTGCGCGCGCGCGCATCGCGACGCACCTGAACTGCCGCGAAGACGAAGTCATCTTTACGTCCGGAGGTACTGAGTCTGATAACCTGGCGGTCGTCGGCATCGTCCGTGCGCATAAGGCTAAGGGTCGCCACGTGATCACGTCGTCCGTTGAACACCACGCCGTCTTGGAACCGTTGCTCCATCTGAAGAAGGCCGGAGAGATCGAGCTCACGGTCCTGCCCGTGGACAAACACGGACTTGTCTCGGTCGCCGATTTGGTTCTCGCACTCCGATCAGACACCGTGCTCGTGTCGATCATGTACGCGAATAACGAGATCGGCACGATCGAGCCGATCGCTGACGTTGGTCGCGCCATCCTGAAGTGGCGGAAAGACAATGTGACGCCGTACCCATTTTTTCACACAGATGCATGTCAGGCTGCGGGCGTCTTGGACCTCGATGCAGAAAAACTCCACGCAGACCTGCTCACATTGAACGGCTCAAAGATCTACGGTCCGAAGGGGATCGGCGTCCTCTACATACGTCGCGCCGTTAAAGTCGAGCCGCTCGTGCGCGGGGGCGGTCAAGAAAAGAATATCCGGTCCGGCACAGAAAACGTTCCGGGCATTGTGGGTCTTGCCGCCGCGCTCGACATCTCACAGGCGGAGAAGGAAGCAGAGAACGCGCGACTCGTCCGTCTGCGCGACCGTCTCATCGAAGGACTGCTCGCGATTCCGAAGACGAGGTTGAACGGGCATCCGTCGGAACGTCTTCCTAATAATGTGAACGTGTCGTTTATCGACATTGAAGGAGAAGCCGCCGTCCTCTACCTCGATGCGGAGGGGATCTACACGTCAACGGGCTCCGCGTGCGCGTCTGCGAGCCTCGACCCATCACACGTGATTCTCGCAACGGGCTTATCCTACGAAGCCGCGCACGGGTCGCTCCGTTTCACGCTCGGCCGGTCCACGACCGCCGCGGACGTCGAGCGTGTGATCGCGGTCATGCCCGGGGTTGTCGAGAAGCTGCGGCACATGAGTCCGGTGAATTTGGATATGAAGTATTTTACGTGAACACGTCTACAGGTGAACGCACCACCTCTCGCGACCGCTTGTTCACCTGCGCACCTGTTCACCTGCCGACCTCTTATGTCCGACCCCATCATCACGAAAGCATCCACCGACGCGAGAAAGGGCGACGTCGTTGCACCGTCGAACGACAAGGGCTGGTTCTATTCGGACGTGGTGAAGGAGCACTTCTTCCACCCGAAGAACTTTATGGACGACGAAGCGGCGTACGCCAACGCGGCCATGGGTATGGTGGGGAGCCCGGCGTGCGGCGACGCCATGAAGATTTGGATCAAGGCGGATCCGGCCAGCGAACGCATCACGGATTTGAAATGGAAGACGTTCGGCTGCGGCTCGGCAATCGCGTCCACGTCTATGATGTCCGTCATGGCGACCGAGAACGGCGGGATGACTCTGGCCGACGCGCGGAAGATGCGTCCGCAGAACATCATGGAGCGCCTCGGCGGTCTTCCGGCACGCAAAGTCCACTGCTCGGTCCTCGGCGATAAGGCACTGCGCGCCGCGATCAACGACTGGTACCGCAAAGCAGGAAAGCCGGAGAAGGTTGAAGTCGAACAGGGACGCGTGATCGATAGCGTGCTGAAAGTGACGGACCACGATATTGAAGAAGCGGTGTTGGACGGTTCGGACACGCTCGAAAAAGTCCAAGCCAAGACAAAAGTAGGCACGGGCGATCCGGCATGCATCCCTGAAGTTGAAAACCTCATCCGGTTTTATAAGGAGAAGTACTTCGGCGCAGAATTCTGAACCCTTTGGGCGCGCGATCTGCTCGTGCTTCGCTGCTCCCTCGCTTTGCTCGGGATGACAAGGGTTAGTTGTCACCCTGAGGCGAAGCCGAAGGGTCGCTCAAGCACGTCGCATCTCATCGCGCCTAAAGCGTTCAGGTCTTGTCGCCAAGCGTCCATCACGAGTAGTATTTGTCACATTGTGAGTGTATGCCGGACCAGCCCAACCCCCTCAAGATTTCCAAGGTCGAGGTGGACCGCGACCTCTGCATCGGCGCGGCGCCGTGCGTGACCGTCGCCCCCGGCGTCTTTCAGCTTGATGACGAGAACAAGGCATTCGTGGTGGACCGGAATGGCGCGGATACCGAGACGATCCTCCTCGCAGCGCAGGCGTGCCCGGTGCAGGCGATCAAGGTGTTCGACGAGAATGGGGTACAGGTTTATCCGGAGGCGTAACGTGCGTATGAAATAAGAAAATCGCCCCGACGCGAGTGTGCGTCGGGGCGTTTCTATGAGAGTGGGGTGTGTGTGATATACCCCTACTTGTCTGTTCGCGGCATGGGCGCTGGTCGACGGACCAACTGAACCCTGGCGACCGGCGCCTGTGCCTTCGACGCGACGGGTTTGAGGTCGACGGAGGGCTCGTCTGTTGCCGAGGAGATTTCCTCGATCTCGCCGTCGTAGTCCTCCACGGCCTCGGTCACGCTGATTTCGGGGTCGTGGGCCGTCGTGATCCGTACGTCCGGGCTGATGAGCGCGTGAGAAG
>DATMXG010000033.1:0-5278 GCA_035561755.1 Methylomirabilis sp. (SeqCode) | reverse complement strand
CAAACATTAGTCCCTTTGGCTCCACCAACTCTCTTAACTCATGCGCCCCCGATTGCCGATTGCCGAAACCTACGGACTCCCCATTACATCATGAGTTGAAAATCACATCAGAACTCGACCCCACCCTTGAGTCATCCACCGCCATCATCGTGCCGTCGCGTCTTCCAGCCACTCATTGCCTTTCCGGGGCCACCCGGAGAGGAAGAGGAGGGCGAGCGGCGCGCCCCAGTTGGTCCAGCGTTCGATGAAATCCCACACGGGTTCTCCGACCAAAGGTCGCAGAAGCGCGGTCCAGAATCCCCAGAGCGCGGCCCAAAGCACGATTGCGCGGACGGGCTTTACGAGCACGAACAAGGCGACGATCAGGTCCATGACCCCGATCACGAGGAGGAGCTGGGTGGCGAACCCCGCGTCCGCTCCGATCATTTGCTGGATCCAACCGATCCACTGCGGCTTGCCCTGCAGAGCAAACACCCCGTGGCCGAGGAATTCACCGGCCACGGCGATGCGCAGGATCCATTCTGCGGTTTGGCGGTGTGTCATATATAGGGAGTATACACGATCCCTCCGCACGTCAGGTACGACCTCCCGCCGCGGTCCGCACGAGCGCCGCATACGCCCGTTTCGTGTCCTTTGCGCCGAATACCGCGCTCGCTGCGCAGAAGCGCGTCACCCCGGCGCGTTTCAGCGCAGGGATCGTTTTCGAATTCACGCCGATATCGAAACCGATGGGGATTGTTTTCAGCGCGCGACGGATCGCGCGGACCGTCCCGAGCGTCTTCGGGTCGAGCGTTTTCCCCGAGCGGCCCGGCGCGCCGCCCATCACGAGGACGGCATCGAGCGAGCGGAGGTGCGGGAGGACCTTTGAGAGCGGCGTGCCCGGCGAGATCGCGACGCCGATCTCAATGCACTTCTCGCGCGCAAACCGGATCGCGGCCTTCACGTCTATCGGACTTTCGGCGTGGACAATCATCCGCTTGAACCCGCGCACCTTCATCCAGTCCGTCACGATCGGGAACGGGCTCTTCACCATGAGGTGGAGCTCGTACTCCGCATCCGCGTCCCAGCCGGCGACGGTCGTCGCATCGAACCACGTTGTGTTCGGCACGAGCTTCCCGTCCATCACGTCCACCTGCACGAGCGGAGCGACGCCGTTTATCCGGTCCAGCTTCTTCTTAAACTCCCGCGCGGATTTGGCGAGGATGGCGGGGATGATTTCTAGGTTTCGTTTCATTGTGTCGTCGTGGCGACGTCCCGCCGTCGGCGGGATCGCCCGTACATCAGCTTGTCGCACATACACCTCTATCCTAATTGTTTGATGCGTCGCCGGTGACGCGCGGTGCCCGACGCCCTCGCGGTCAGGAAGACCCTGACGAGCCGCATTGCGGTCGTTGGCGACGTTGTCCACCCGCCAAGCGTGAGCACGTTCACGTCGTTGTGTTCGCGCGCGTGCTTCACTTGTGATGTCGAATAGCCTTCAACCGCCCTCGCGCCCTTCACGCGGTTCGCGGCGATTGCCACGCCCACGCCGCTCCCGCACACGAGGATGCCGCGCGCCGCGCCCTTCACCGTCTTCGTCGCGACAGCTCTGCCGATCCATGGGTAATCGTCGCCGGGCATGAGCATGGGCGTGAGGTCGCGAACGTCGTAGCCGAGGGATTTCAATCGCGGCATGATCTTTTCTTTCAGTTTGAATCCCGCGTGGTCCGCGCCGAGGTAGAGGGTTAGCATGACGACAGGGTAGCATTTCGACAGATGTTCGTCGGTAGGGGCGACCCGCTGGGTCGCCCAATCAGGATGATGAGGAAAGCCCCGATGTTGACTCTGACCCCGACATTTACCATACATCGGACGGGCGACGTCCCGCCGTCGGCGGGATCGCCCGTACACCAGCGTCGGCGTATGGGGTTGACCCCGCACCAGTTCGTGACAACAAATCTTGTGCCACCGACAGCTCCTACATTCTTGAGGTGCCGAATTGCCTATTGGATTGTTGTCACGAACTGGTGCGGGGTTGACCCTGCGTGTGAAAACCCGCATCCTACGCGTCACGTATGGCAGATGAAAAGTCCGCGTCCGGCAGCCGCCCGAACTTCCCCAAGATGGAGGAAGATATGGCCGCGTATTGGGAGAAGAAGAACATCTTCGAGCGGTCCATAGAGGAACGCCCGGAAGCGAAGACGTTCGTATTCTACGATGGTCCGCCGTTTGCGACCGGTTTGCCGCACTACGGCCACCTGCTCCAGTCCGTCGTGAAAGACGTGGTGCCTCGATACAAGACGATGCAGGGATTCCGCGTGCCGCGCCGCTGGGGGTGGGACTGCCACGGTCTGCCGGTCGAGCATCTGGTCGAAAAGGAGCTAAACCTCGCCACGAAGCGCGAGGTGGAGGCGTACGGCGTAGAGGGGTTTACGGAGGCCTGCCGCCTGTCCGTGTTCCGCTACGTGCAGGAGTGGGGCCGCTACATCCACCGTTTCGGCCGCTGGGTGGACATGGAGCACGCCTACCGTACGGCGGACGATTCCTACATTGAGAGCGTGTGGTGGGTGTTCTCGGAGCTCGTGAAGAAGGGGTACGTGTATAAGGATCGCCGCGTGTCCCTCTACTGTCCGCGCTGCGCCACGCCGCTGTCCAATTTCGAAATCAGCATGGGGAACTCCTACGTGGACCACGAGGACCCGGCGGTCACGGTGAAGTTTAAGGTCGTCGGGAAAGAGAACTCGTACCTCCTCGCGTGGACCACCACACCCTGGACGCTCCCCGCGAACGTGGCGCTCGCCGTGCATCCGGAGCTCGTGTATGTGACGGTAAAACTCCGCGACACGGGCGAGATCCTTACCTTCGCCGAGGCGCGCATGAACGACGTGCTTCGCCAGTTCTTCCCACTCGAGGATCCGCACCACGCAGACGAACACAGCCATCGGCCGTTCGAGATACTCGAACGGCACACGGGAGAAGAACTCGAGGGTGTGGAGTACGAACCGCTCTATGCGTTCCTCCCCGTCGGAGAGCACCGTCACCATGTGGTCACGGCCGGGTACGTGACCGCCGCGGACGGCACGGGCATCGTGCACACCGCGCCCGCTTTCGGCGAGGAAGACATGCTCACGGCAAAGGCGCACAACCTACCGGTACTCGAAACGGTGGATGAGTCCGGGGCGTTCGTTTCAGACGTCATGACCTGGGCGGGCATGGGTATTCGTGAGGCAAATACACCCATCCAGGAAGACCTTGCATCGCGCGGGCTGCTCTATCGGAGCGGAACCGTCATGCACAGCGTCCCCGTGTGCTGGCGCTGCACCACGCTCCTCATCTACCGCGCACAACCGGCCTGGTACGTGAACGTCACCAAGCTCAAACCGAAACTCCTCGAAACGTCGAAGCGCATCAACTGGCACCCGCCGCACTTCAAAGAGGGGCGGTTCGGCAAGGGGCTCGAGACGGCGCCCGACTGGAACATCTCGCGCACGCGCTACTGGGGAACACCCATTCCCGTATGGGAGTGCGAGCTTTGCGCGGAACGCGCCGTCGTGTCGTCCATCGCCGACCTGAAGAAACGTGCGACAGCCGAGTCATTTCCTGCGACGCTCGACCTGCACCGTCCGGGAATCGATAAGGTCACGCTCGCGTGTGCGTGCGGTGGCGTGATGCGCCGCGTGCCCGAGGTGTTCGACTGCTGGTTCGAGAGCGGCTCCATGCCGTACGCGGCAGAGCACTACCCCTTCGAACGCAAAGACGGGTTTGACCGGAATTTCCCCGCCGATTTCATCGGAGAGGCACAGGATCAAACGCGTGGCTGGTTCTACGTGCTCCACGTGCTCTCCACCGCCCTTATGGGGAAGCCCGCGTTCAAAGATGTCATCGTGACGGGTCTCATCCTGGCCGAGGACGGGAAGAAGATGTCTAAGTCCCTCAAGAACTACCCGGACCCGTGGGAGATTCTCACCACGTACGGCGCGGACGCGCTGCGCGTGTACCTCCTCCAGTCCCCGGTGATTGATTCAGACTCAATGAATTTTTCCACGCGTGAACTGGACGAAGTGAGTCGCAAGCTTCTCTGCACGCTCTGGAACGTGGTCACCTTCTACCAAACCTACGTTGGCGACGAAACGGTGGAACTCGCGAAGCCCCGGAGCGCGCATGTCCTCGATCGTTGGCTCTACGCGCGTCTTCATTCCCTCATTCGCGACGTGACCAAGGCGTATGACGCGTACGAACTCACGCGCGCCGTGCGGCCGCTTCGCGGGTTCGTGGAAGATCTCTCCACCTGGTGGCTCAGGCGTTCGCGCGACCGGATCAAGGGCGCGGACGAGTACGACCGGACGGATGCGCTGAAAACGGCTCGCGAGGTCCTCCTCGATCTCGTATGCCTTATGGCGCCGGCTGCGCCGTTTATCGCCGACCGCGTGTACCTCGACATGGGCGGTGCCAAGGCATCCGTCCACCTCGAGCGCTGGCCCAAGGCTGACGAGCGGTTGATCGACGAACGGCTTCTCCAGGACATGGCGTGGGTGCGCGAGGCGGTCGCCTCGGGTCTCGAACAGCGCGCGGCAACGAAGATCCCGGTGCGCCAGGCGCTCGCATCGGCGTCCATTTTCGTGAAGGACCCGTCTGATGTAGGTCGTCTCGGGGCGAAGTCCGATCTCCTCGACCTCGTGCGCGAGGAGTTGAACGTGGAAGCCGTTTTCATCCGCGCCGGAGACGTAGAGACCATGCGCGTGGAGCTCGACACGGTGCTTACGCCGGAATTGAAAGAGAAGGGGATGCAACGCGAACTGTCGCGCCGTTTCATGGCCCTCAGGAAGGAGCGTGGACTCAAACCCAAAGATCGCGTGATGGCGTACGTGGCCATTCGGGACCAGGGGATCCGCGACACGTTCGAACGGCTCGCTAGCGTCCTTGCCGCTGAAATCAAAGCCGACAGCCTGTCCGTTGGGTTGGAACTGCCGGAGGGGCTCGAAGTGTCGTCCTTCAAGCTCGACGGCCGGGACGCGGACATCGCGATCAGGCGTTAAGTTAACGAAGGAGCTTCGCGGTTTAAGTACGAGTAATGCATTGCGTTCCTCGCTTCGCTCGGAATGACAATCCTTCTATGAGCCCTTGTCATTCCGAGGCGCGAAATTTGAAACATATTGTCTAGGCACTGGAACGTTAATGGTTGATGACTTGCGGTTTGATTTGGAGTAATAACTCATTCACGAGCAGCCCAGCCGAGGCGTGGGATTTTGTCCCGCGCCTCGTTTTCAATCTCGCCTCCACTTGTCCCATCACGTTCTCG
>DATMXG010000032.1:0-8265 GCA_035561755.1 Methylomirabilis sp. (SeqCode) | reverse complement strand
CCTGTGCGCCACCAGCCTCATGGAAAGAACGGAATCACCCGCCTTCGCTGGCTCGTGGTTTTATACTTCGTAACGATTCGAAAACACCAACCCTCGAGTCAATGAAGACGGGTGACCGTTTGCCGCTGAAAACGCTTGTGGCGTGCAGGGGTCCCCCTCGGCTTCGCTCGGGGCAGGCTCTCGCTCGTCGCCAGGTGGCTTCACGCCCATACAATCCTCATGCGGCGACGAGCTCGGAATGACGCGTGTAGGTAGGGGCGACCCAGCGGGTCGCCCCTAATCAGGACGGGCACATGCGTTTTTTCGTTCGGGGCGACCCATCCCTCGGCGGAGTCTATCCCGAGAGGAACCGAGGGACTCGGGACGTCGCCCCTACCGGGGAAACTACATCCCCACCAGCCCCTTCAGTCCTCCCACGATCGCGCCGCCGTAGCGGCCAAGGTCGCGCAGGGTGACGAGAAGAATAAGCGCGATCAGAATCAAAAAAGAAATGTTGTGGATAAGCGCTTCGGTGGTGCGACGGATGGCCTTGCGGCGCAGCCCTTCGACCACGAGGAACAACGCGCGGCCGCCGTCCAAGGCCGGGATGGGCAGAAAGTTCACCACCGCGAGGTTGATGGAAAGGATGGCCGCGAAGTGCACGAGCGGCATGATCCCCTGCTTCGCGATACGGCCCGTGATGACCGCGATACCCACGGGGCCGGACACCTGATCCGCCGTTTCTCCTCCGCCCTTCACGAGGTCGCGAAACAGGTCGAGAAAACTCAACACGACGGCTTTCGTATAGGTCCCCGTGAGGATGACTCCATTCTTCACGGCCAAGAGCGGCGGGAAACGCACAATGCCCGTGTCCACGAGGCCGACCCCGATGCCCGTGCGTTTTGCCTGCTCCAAATACACGGGTGTCACGTCGACCGCTACGTCCTGCCCGTCGCGGCGAACGAGGAGCGTGAACGGACGGAGATCCTGCGCCGCGATGAGATCGCGCGCCTCCTGGAGCGACTTCGCGTCGTCTGCGCCGATGCGCACGATCACGTCTCCGGCCTTCACTCCCGCCTTCTCGGCCGGCGAATCCTTGAGCGTTTCGATGATCGAGACTTCCTGCTTTTCGACCGTCGCGCCCGGCGGCAGTTCGTCCAATGTAGACGGCACGCCGATCATGAGGCCGACGGAGAGGAGGACGGCCGCGAGGATCCAGTTCATGCCTACGCCGGCCGCGAGGATCACGATGCGCTGCCAGATCGGCTTCACGTGGAACGAATCCGCGTCGAACTCGCCGTCTCCCTGCTCGCCCTTGATGCGCACGAACCCGCCGATCGGCAGCCAGTTCAGCGACCAGATGGTGTTCTCGTATTCTTTCCGGTCTTTGCGATCAACCTTCTTCCATTTCTTCCCGACCTTCACAAACCCGATGATTCGCGGCGGGATGCCGTACCCGAACTCGTCGGCTTTCACACCAAACAGACGCGCCGCGAGGTAGTGCCCGGCCTCATGGACGAGCACGAGGACAGAGAGGACGAGGAGGAAGATGAGGAGAGTGAGGAGCATGGGGGAGATAGTAGCAGGTTGCGAAACGTTTGCGCAGGTCGAATCGCGAGCAGAATGCCTAATGACTAATGCCTAATCAGCATGATCGGGAATTGGGCATTAGTCATTAGGCATTAGTCATTTTATTCGCGGGTTGTTTTTCCACCACATTCCCTCTATCCTGCGCACCCTGTACCTTTTCCCATGGAGGCCGCCTATGATCATCACGCTCACGGGAGCATCGGGAACGGGAAAGACGACGCTCGCCAAACGTATACTGGACCAGGTGAAGCACGCCCGGTTTCTCACGAGTATTACCACGCGCGCACCGCGCGACTCGGATCTGCACGGCGAATATAGCTACCTCACGGCAGACGCGTTCGGGCTCATGAAACGACGGGATGAATTTGCCTGGACCGCGACGGTCGGCGATACGCAATACGGCACTACGATCGAATCGCTCGAACAGGCGCTTGGCGATGAACAAGGGATCTGGATCATGATCCTCGTTCCCCACAGCGTGGGGAACCTGTTCGCCTTTGCCACCGAACGCGGTCTACAGCGACGCGTGGTCCCATTCTTCATCTCTTCGCCGACGCCAGACATCCTCAAACATCGCATGTCGCTCCGCGGAGACGATACGGCGGCAATCGCGTCTCGTTTGAGCATCTGCGAGTCCTGGGAGCGCACGGCGCACAGCTCATTCGTCCCATACGTGTTCGTGGAAGACACGAACGATCTCGACCGAAAACTGGACGACATCCTCCGGCTCGTCCTCTAGCCCCGCACCGAAGCGACAACAAGCCTCGCGCTTCATGCGGGGCTTTTCGTTGTACAACGTGGGGAACTCGTGATGGAAACTTTATGAGCCATACGGTTCATAAAGCTCCCCACCCCAACGCCATGAATCTTCAATAATCAAGCCCCTCCCTCGCAGGCACGCCGTGATAAAAGTAGTGCTTGACCAATGTCATCTCTGTAACGAGATCCGCCATCTCTCGAAACGACGCGGGAGCGTCGCGACCGGTCAGGATGAGTTCCACATCATCCGGCTTCGACCGGATCACGGCGAGGACGCCCTCTTCGTCCAGCATGCCGAGACTGACGGTTGAGTTGATCTCGTCCAAAACGACCAACTGGTGCTCACGACGCGACAGGAGGTCGCGGACGATGGCGAGGCCGCGCTCGGCTTCGGCCCTATCTTCGTTTGTAACGCCGAAACGGAATGTATCGGTCTTCGGATCAATGCGATCCAACCCCGTCGGAAAGCTGTCGATCTCACCCGCAAACTTCGAGGCGATGACGGGACGTTCGGAATAATGCGTCCCGCCCTTGTCGAACGAGACGATGGCGACGCGTATTCTCTTGCCGGCCGCGCGGATCGCAGTTCCGAGCGCGGCCGTGGTCTTGCCCTTGCCGTTCCCGGTGAAGATCTGAATCAAACCCTTGGATTTCATACGTGGGATTATTACAGATGGATATTGAATTACCAATTCAAACATTCGGATATTCCGAAATACTCATGGATGGAATATGCATATTTGTACAAATTCTGTTCCTCGTCTCTATCGCTCCTCGGGGCGACAGCCGACATATCAACCGTAATCCTCTAATTGCAGCCCCTGTCATCCCGAGCGAAGCGAGGGACGTAAATCGTAATCCTTGACCAGATTATAAAGCGCCCCAACCACGCATACGGTTGAGGCGCTTAACGCTTTTCCTGCGGCACACGGATGTGCGCATGACGCACGAGCTTGATCTCAGTCTCGACGAGCGCGAGCCAGTCGTTATCCGAGATGACATCCGGAGGAGCAATGAGCGAGTCTGCCCTGTGCGAAGCCGGGAGGTCGCCCGGCCAAGACCGTTCACGTGTCTGGATCCAGAGCGTGAAGAGACGGAACGGATGCGCACGATACGCGATGCACCAGAGCTTGACCCAACGCGCCTTGCGGAGCGTCCGATCATCGGTTTGAATGAGGAGGTAGAGATCGATATCGCCGTCCGGTAGGAGCGGACCGACCGATCCTTCGGATTCCGCGAACGCCACATAGGACGCTGCGTAATCGCGGACTACCTCCGGCACCTGTTCGCGCGTGGTCAGCACAGCTTCACCGTTCCCAGCCGCGTTGACAATTTATCGATGAACGACGCGTCGATGTCCATCGTGGACATTGTGGCATTCAACGTTGAGCGCCACTCATCCATCGACAGCCCGCGGCGTTCCATTACCGCGCTTCGCTTCAGGAGCATAACCCGGTTCCGTGTGCCCTGCACGAGTGCGAACATGACCGCCTGCGCATCCAACACATCCTTGCCGCGTTTCCGTAACGCTACGAGAAACATGGCCACACTCTCCTTCTGCCCCACGAGCGCATACGACGCCCGAGGCGGATAGCTCGCGTCATCCACGAATTCTTCGAGATGTGCGCGGACCCACCGTCGCAGATCATCTCGTGTGATGATCGGCAATGATCTCGATAGGTTCTTTGGCGTACCCACGGCACCACCTCCCATGCGAAAGGACAATGAGTATCTGAACGAAATGTTACGGTTTTGTCAATACAGCGAATTTCGTTTCGATCCCTCTTCCCAACCACTTTTCCGCCACCTCGCGGGAACGCACATTGTTGTCTGTAAAATAATATCGTTGAACACCGGCAGACAACCGACCTGAATCTTCGCGTTCAATAACGTTCATTACCGCACACGGAGAGTCAATAAGTTTCACACGACCCCCTACGCGCGCCTGAATCACGCCTGTGAGCAACGGGTAGTGTGTGCACCCAAGAATGAGCGTATCCACCTGCTTCTGGACGAGCGGCGCGAGATATCGCCGTGCGATCATCTTCGTCTCCCGTGCATCCAGCATCCCTTCTTCGACCAGCGGAACAAAAAGAGGACACGCAATAGACGTGATGTCGAGGCCCGGCCGTGCGGACCGGAGACGCGCCGCATAAACGCCTGACCCCACGGTCGCGCGCGTACCGATGACCCCGATGCGACCCCGCGAGGTTTTCGCCGCGATCTCGACTGCCGGTGCGATCATTTCGTAGATGCAAATGGACGGAAAGGCCGCGTGCAACGCGTCCATCGCGTACGCAGACATTGAGTTACATGCGACCACAAGCGCGTCTGCACCCTGCGAGACGAGGAAGTGCGCATCCTCCACGGCGTATCGCTCAATCGTTTCTTTCGACTTGTTTCCGTACGGCGCGCGCGCCGTGTCACCCAGATAGATAAACGACGCCTGCGGGTTGCGCCGCAGGAGTTCTTTCACGACCGTGAGGCCGCCGATGCCGGAGTCGAAAATGCCGAGCATAACGTTGCGAAGCTGAGGGATGCGTCGCCAGAGCAAATGCCTGTTGTACGGGCTATCCCGCCAACGGCGGGATCGCCCGTACATCACGCGCGGAGCATTTGCAGCAACTCCTCCCTCTTCTCCGCCATGACCTTCTCACTCACCGCCTCAACGATCAAACGGAGCAACGGCTCGGTGTTGGACGCGCGTACCGAGAACCACCATGCGTCGGGAGACTTCGCACCATCAGGACCAACGCCGAATTCCATGCGCAAGCCGTCCATATCCGTGACGGAAGATACGGATGCGCGGTATTTTTCGTCAATGCGACGTAACGCGGCGTCTTTGCCTGCCCCGCTGGAGCCCCCGGCGGGGTCCGTCACTTCCGAATTGATCTCCTCCGTCTTCGCGTACGTCTTGAGCGGCTTCCAGAGCGCAGACAGCGGTTTGCCGGTTTGGGCAAGGAGTCGGAGGAGCAACAGGAGACAAAGGTCACCGGACTCCACATTCCAGAGGTCGCGGAAATAGTAGTGCATTGAAAGTTCCCCGGCGAAGAGCCCGCCTTCATCGCGCATTCGCCGTTTGATGAACGCGTGACCCACGCGAGACATAACCGGAACGCCGCCGGCAGACTCGATCGCTTCCTTCGTCGCCCACGACGAGCGCAGGTCGTACAAAATCTTCGACCCGGGTGCCGACGCAAGGAGCGATTCGGCCAAGAGCGCGGTCATGAGGTCGCCGGGGATCGGCAATCCTGTCTCATCCATGAATCCAACGCGGTCGCCGTCGCCGTCAAACGCCACGCCCACGGCGGACTGGGTGGAACCGACGAGACGGCGCAGGTCTTCAAGCGTCTCGGACTTGAGCGGATTCGCTTCATGGTGCGGGAAATTTCCGTCCGGCTCCCAGTACAACGCGAAGAACGTACACTGC
The DNA here is from genome assembly GCA_035561755.1 of Methylomirabilis sp. (SeqCode). Taxonomy (GTDB): domain Bacteria; phylum Patescibacteriota; class Patescibacteriia; order 2-12-FULL-60-25; family 2-12-FULL-60-25; genus 2-12-FULL-60-25. Next base: position 2,507 of record DATMXG010000032.1, on the reverse strand, counting down.
GGCAGGCGCTTGGCGAGTTCCGGCATGATGAGTCCGTTCATCCCGTTCCCCGCGTCCACCGCGATCTTCATGGGCGGAATTCGCGATACGTCCGTGAGCGAAAAAACTTTGTCGAGGTACGCCGCGAGCGCCTTCGTATCGTCCGCGACCAACCCCCTGGCCGCGACAGACTCGAATGCGGTATCGGACATAAACCGGTCGCGTATCTCTTCCATGCCGCTCCCCTGACCGATCGGTGTGGCATCTCCTTTCACCAATTTGAACCCGTTGTACTTCCCCGGATTGTGCGACGCCGTGACCATCACACCGAGATCGTACGCCTCCGCACCGATCCCGACCGAGACGTTGAACATCGGGGTGGTGCACAAACCGATACGCACAACGTTCGCGCCGCCGGTCGTGAGACCCTCGATGAGCGCAGCTTCAAGTTCCGGTGACGAAATGCGCATGTCACGCCCCACGAGGACGGACTTCGGCTTATACAGCTCAACCAGAACCTGTCCAAGGCGCTTTGCGAACGCCGCATCAAGCTCACCGGGCGCGAGCCCGCGGATATCATAGGCTTTAAAAACCTTGGTGATGGGGTGACTCATGGCGAATAGTCGACAATGTTGCGTAATGGATACGATTTTCGAGCGTTTTGCCAATAGGGTTCGGCAATCGGCAATCGTGTTGAGGAGCACTCCCCTTTGATTGACGAGTATGCCCGTTTCCACGTAGGCTTTCAGTGTAGAGGCCATATTTCTTTTCGCCAAGCTCCGCCGATCGCCGAAACATAGAAACAAAGAAGCCGTGATCTTTACTCACTCACGCGTATATCACGCTCCCCATCATCCGTCCCTATGACTACCTGGATCATCATAGCCGTCGTCGCGGCGATTGCCCTCTGGCTCATCGCCACCTACAACGGCCTCATCTCACTCAAGAACAAAACGGACGAAGCATGGTCAGACATCGACGTGCAGACCAAACGCCGGTACGACCTCATCCCGAACCTCGTGGAAACGGTGAAAGGATATGCGTCGCACGAGAGCGGCGTGTTCGAAAAGGTAACGCAGGCACGCGCCGCAGCCATGGGTGCGCAGAACCCGCATGACAAGGCGGTCGCAGAGAACATGCTGTCGCAGACGCTGAAGAGCCTCTTCGCCGTCTCCGAGAATTATCCTGACCTGAAAGCGAACGTGAACTTCCTCGATCTTCAGAAGACGCTGACAGACCTTGAAGAGACCATCCAGGCCGCGCGCCGGTTCTACAATGGCAACGTGCGCGACTTCAACACGAAGGTGCAGGTGTTCCCCACCAACATGATCGCCGGCATGCTCGGCTTCCTGAAGCGCGAGTTCTTCGAGGCGGAAGAGGCTGCCAAGCAGAACGTGGCGGTAAAGTTCTAGTTGAGACCGGGCGTCGGGTAGCGGTTGTCGGTTGTCGTGTCCGATCCCGACAACCGACAACCGCTACCCGACGCCCTCATTCGTATGTTTGAGCCCGACTTCCTGGCGCGCTTCACCACGCACCTCAAAGAAGCGCTGCAGAGAGCGCTCGGATTCGCAGTGCAGTCGGGGCGCCAGCTCGTTGCCCCGGGCGACCTCGTGGTCGGCCTGCTCCACGAGAAGGGAGCGATCGGCGCGGAAGTGCTCATGAAGGCGGGCGTGACGCTCGAAGCGGCGGAACAGGCATTCAAGGGCACGCCGGACCCAACGCCTAAAGGCGCCACGGCAACACCAGACCTGTCCGTGCCCGTGAAGCGCGTGCTTGAACGTTGCATCCTGATGGCCCACCTCCACGACCATAAGTACGTGGGGACCGAACACCTCGTTGGCGCGCTCCTCGCCGTGGATCTGCCGGATGTCCGGGCGTTTTTGGATGCATCGGGCGCGTCGCTCGATCAACTCAAAGAACAAATCTCGCAGATCCTCACGTCAACCACGAAGTTTCCGGACCTGGCCGTGCCGGGCATACAGTTCGAAGACGAATCCGATCCCTCATCGGAGCATATTCCAAGAGGAACCGTGGGACTCGGGGCGGGTTCTGCGGCTCCCAAGGCGGGCCCGATCGGTCGCGGACGAATGACCTCGGCGCTCGAGGCATTCGCGCGCGAGCTCACACAGCCCAAAACGGCCGAAGCGCTGGATCCGGTGATCGGACGCGACCGCGAGCTGGATCGCGCGATCGAAATTCTCTGCCGCCGCACCAAGAACAACCCGATCCTGCTGGGCGACCCCGGCGTGGGAAAAACGGCGATCGTAGAAGGCCTCGCCAAACGGCTCGCGGCCGGCGACGTCCCGGACGCGCTCCATGGGAAGAGATTGCTCTCGGTGGATCTCGCCTTGACCGTGGCCGGGACCATGTATCGCGGCGAATTCGAAGCACGATTGAAGCAGCTCGTAGACGAAGTGAAGGCAGATCCCAACATCATTCTCTTTATCGACGAGGTGCACAACATCGTGGGCGCAGGATCAACGAGCGGGTCGCTCGACGCCGCCAACATCCTGAAGCCAGCGCTCGCA
>DATMXG010000031.1:0-4588 GCA_035561755.1 Methylomirabilis sp. (SeqCode) | reverse complement strand
GTTCGTGTTCTGCGTCAAAATCGCGCCGATGGCGATTTCTTCAGGGGAGTGCGGCGCGTCCTGCCCGAACCACGGCCACGGGCCGGGGTCGCCGAAGCGTCGGAAGAGCGTGAGATATTCACGGAAGAGCCGCGAGGGCGTCCAGAGACAACGGTCGAGGTCAACGCATGTGGGGCGACGCATGGTATGATCGGGGCAACGCAGGGCGTCGCCCCTACGGAGGAACGCGACGCCTTCGTTCTGCAGACGCGTGATCTGTCCTCGCGCTCCGCCGAACGCGAACGATTTCGCCATGCGTCCGGACGAGTCCACCACGCGGTGGCAGGGGATCGTCTTCGGGTCTGGATTTTCGTGCAGGTATCGCCCTACGGCGCGCGGCCCGGTCCCCGCGAGCCTAGCCACGTCGCCGTACGTCATTACGCGGCCGCGCGGGATGTGCGAGACGATGCGGTAGACGACGTCCCGTGTACCGACCATAGGTTACTTTTCCAACACGGCGAGGATGTAAGGCTTGAAGCGGAACAGGAGTTTGTTCGTGAGGATTCGTTCGTAGAGCGCCACGAGTTGTTGCGCGATGCGGCTCCGGCGGACGTACCACAGAATGTTTGCCGGGCCGAATAAGACGAACGACGTTTGTTTGAACCCCGCTGCCCGCGCGGCTCGGCGAATCGTCCCGAGCCGGTTGAAGCGATAGCGGGCTTTGTGGGGTTGATACGTCGAGCGCATCATCCGTCGGTAATAGAATGCTGCGAACCGCTCGCCGAGGAGTTTGTTGAGGAGGAAGGCGGGGTAGAGCACGTTGGGGACGAGGAACAGGAAGCGGCCGCCGGGCATGAGCGTCCGGTGTGCCTCACGGAACACGTTGTCCGTCTTGAAATGTTCGACCCCGAAGATCGAAAAGACGAGGTCGAAGCTTTCGTCCGAAAACGGAAATCGGTTATGATCCACGTCGCAGTACTTAATGTTGGGGTCCTTGGCCACGATCTCACGGTTGATCTCGAGCCCGAACACGCGTTCCGGATCAACGGCATCCGGCAGCCAGTTGGGGACGCGCTGGAACTCGCATGCGATGTTCAGCGCAACGGACTGGCGCGTGAGACGCATCTCGCGCGCCTGCTTTGTCAGAATTTCGTCGACGTCGTTTTCGATCAGGAAACGGATCATAGGAACGGGTTGAACTCCTGACGCAAAAGGTTCTGGAGCGGCAGGAAGAGAGGCTTAGGCATATCGTCCCATACGAACCAGCCGAACTGCTCGGATTTGTCCGGCTCGCAGATGTGCGGCTCGCCGGCATCGAGGTCGCTTACCACGAAGATCGTAATGTAGTGTCTGCCCTCGTGCACGAACACGTCGTTCGTGAGCGTAACCACGCGCGGGCGGCGGATCGTGACGCCAAGCTCTTCCAGCACTTCGCGGCGCGCGCAGTTCTCGATGGACTCGCCGAACTCAAGATGTCCTCCAGGCAGACTCCATGTCCCTTCGCCGTGCGCATTACGCCGTCGTTGCATGAGGAACTTCCCGTCATGAATGACGAAGACGCCTACTCCCACGCCTGGGCGTTCCATACGTAGATTCAACGTATCAGGTCGAGGCTTGTCAGGCAACGCGAGTCTTGTTATTATCGCGTCACTTCATCGGGCTATAGCGCAGTTGGTAGCGCGCTTCGTTCGGGACGAAGAGGTCGTGAGTTCGAGTCTCACTAGCCCGACCATGGTGAAACCCCCGTATGGGGGTTTTGCGTTAGAACGAACGCGGCGCGCTTCGTGATGGGGTCGAGGCGCAGCGAGTTCCGTCTAGTGGCGGGATGAGCTTCCGAGACGGGCGATGCGTTGTTTCGCCGAACGCGGAGCCGCGAAGCCTTAAAAAGGTCGTGAGTGCGAGTCTCACTGGCACGACCACACTACGCCCCCGGCTGATGCCGGGGGTTTCGGTTGGTACGGCCATGTGGGAATTCCTTGCGACGTAGACCCAAAGGCCGCTGTGCTATACTGGCGCCATATGCCAAGAGCATCGTCCACAAAACACGAACGGAATGCCGGCTGCGCCACGTGCGACCATTCGCGTCATCTGCACCCTGCTTCCACGCTCACATTCGCGCTTGGGTTGCTTACGGCGGTCGTGGTTGCGCCGGTGCTCGTGTTCGCGGCCATGAATCCGAATACCACACGCACATCGGAAGTCGCTCCCGGAGTCGGGGCTATCACCTATCAGGCGACCGGCATCGCGAGCGCAGCATCGATCCTTGCCGTCACGACCGAAGAAGAGGTAGGCGAAGGAGCAGAAGACACGTTTGAGAACGGGATCCCGGAGTGTCTCACGGATTGCCGGTCGAAGATGGTCGCATGCTCGCGGGACACTATACTGAAAGCGCAGGAGAGCGGGGAAAACATTGGCACCGGGGCAGCGACGGGCTTGGTGGTAGCCGTGGATCTGAGCACATGCCAAAGCAGGTATGACCGCTGCAGCCGTGATTGCAGGCCCGTGCCGCCGCCCGCCGTGGATTGCGACACGCGCTGCGCCGTACGCGTGGGTGCGTGCATCCGGGCTGCCGGCGACGATGAGATTCAGTTCAACCAATGCCGCGCGGATAACCTTGCGTGTCTCGTAACTTGCGGCCGTGGCCGCGGCAAGCTTGAGAGCGTTCCGCCCGCGCTCTGCCAAACGCAGTGTCGCCGAGAGATTTCCATCTGTCTGGCGTCGAACGCCTATGATGAAGAGGGCAAGGACGAATGCCGGCAGATCGGGAAGCTCTGCGTCGAAAAATTGTGCAGCGAGGTTACGCTGTCCGCGCTCGGGATCAAGCCGCTCCAGTGGACGAAAGCGTCATGCACCACGTCGTGTCGTGAAGGGTTCCGCGCATGCCTGAAGTTGGCGGGCGGTGAGCAGGAGTCGGTCCTGGCTTGTAGAACCCAGGCAACGTCGTGTGCGAACGGATGCAAGACGTTCCCGATCAAGATATTCCAGATTCAACCGTTGACGTCTGCCACGGGGACGCAGGCGCAATGACAATCCGGCGGGGTGGAGAGCTACCTGATTCAACAACCGTAACGGTCAAGAGCAGGCCCGGATCCCATGCGGGAGTCGGATTGTCGCGTTGACCTCTCATTCGTTATCCGTTAAACTTGCTCGCACTCATTATGTCTTCCGCGCCGCTCCGGCATTTAGCCATCATCATGGACGGCAACCGGCGATGGGCCAAAGATCGCGGCCTTCCGTCCCTCCAGGGCCATAAGGCAGGGTACGACAATCTGAAGAAGATCGGTGACGCGTGCCTGGACAGGGGAATCGGGATCCTGTCCGTGTTCGCGTTTTCCACGGAGAACTGGAAGCGGACCGAGGAGGAGGTAGGATACCTCATGGACCTCCTCGAACAGGGTTTGCGCGACGAACTGTCGCACTTCGCCCAAAAGCAGACGCGCATCCGCATCATCGGTCGCCGTGAAGGCCTTCGCCCCTCGGTTCTGTCCGCCTGCGAAGACGCCGAGCGTGAAACCGCGCACTTCACGCGCTGCACGCTCTGCATCTGCCTGAATTACGGTGGGCGCACGGAGATCGTGGACGCCTGCAAGAAGCTCGTCGGAGACGGCGTCCCGGTGGATCAGATCGACGAAGCGGCCATCCAGTCCCGCCTGTACTGGCCGGACATGCCTGATCCCGACCTCATCATCCGCACATCAGGCGAGGAACGATTGTCCGGCTTCCTCCTCTGGCAGTCGGCCTACAGCGAGATCTATTGGACGCAGAAGCATTGGCCGGATTTTAATGAAACCGTACTCGACGAAGCGCTCGAGGCGTACGCGTCGCGAGAGCGACGGTACGGGAAGTAGATCGCGTCCCGGTGTGTGCCGGGACTTTTCGTATTATGGGGAGGAAATCTCCCCCTGACGTCATCCCGACCGAGGTCGCCAGGCGGCTTTGCGCTACCTCCAGTCGCGCGCGGCGACCTCGGTTGGGATGACGCTTGGTGTGAGGTCGCGGCTCGCGAGGGACGATGTTCGGTTGTAGGCCGCCGCTCGGTCGTGGGGCTTTTTTTGGTGTTGCCTTCCTGCGACGGCTGTTCTATCTTTGTTCCATGCCAGGACTGTTCGATGCCGCGGTGTCACAGCGACGGAAGGCGTTTGCGCCATTAGCCGACCGCATGCGGCCGGTGAGTTTTGATGAGTTGATTGGACAGGAGGATCTGGTGGGTCCGGGGAAACCGCTGCGCGTCTTGGTCGAACGCGACCAGGTGCCGTCCATGATCTTTTGGGGTCCGCCCGGGTCGGGGAAGACGACGCTCGCGAAGATCATCGCGAAGATCACGAACTGCGAATTCATGGAGATGTCCGCCGTGACGAGCGGCATCCAGGAAGTCCGGCTCGTTATCAAAGATGCCGAAACGCGACTGGGCTATCATGGGAAGCGGACGATTTTGTTTATCGACGAGATCCACCGGTTCAATAAGGCGCAGCAGGACGCGTTCCTGCCGCACGTGGAGCAGGGGACGATCATTTTAATTGGTGCGACGACCGAGAATCCGTCGTTCGAGGTCAATTCGGCGCTCTTATCGCGCTGCAAGGTTTTCGTATTGAACAAGATCGACATGGAC
>DATMXG010000030.1:0-20711 GCA_035561755.1 Methylomirabilis sp. (SeqCode) | reverse complement strand
CCTCCGATTCACGTGCTCGAACACGGGAGCGTAATCCGGCGTTGCGGCCCCGCTTGCTCTCGGATCGATCCTGGACGCCAACACCGACGCGGCCCGCGCAACCTGACGGAACAACGCGGAACGCGCGAACCGGATATTCGGCTCATGCATGATCGCGAGGATGCCGCCGGGTCGGACAGCTCGTGCCGCTTCTCGCAAGGCCGCGCTCACGTCCGGAAAATGATGGAGGGCGCTGTTCACTACGAGGATATCGAATGACCGTTCGGGCACGGACAGATGGTCCGCAGGCACAACGAACGTCTCGACACTGAAAGATGACCCAGTGAGGTTCACCCGTAACTTTTCCAGCATGTCCTGCGAGATGTCCGTGGCGACGTAGCGGTCGCCGGGGGCTGCATGTGCGGCAAGCACCGAACCCACGAATCCGGTTCCAGCGCCGATGTCCAGGATGGACACAGGCTGATGGCCGTGAGGCAGGAAGCGTTGCGCGAACTGCTCCCAATGCGGCCGCTCGCACCAGAGGATCTCCGGGTGCGACACGTCGTAGAGCTCGGCTTCGGCCTCGTGGTAGGCGATGTTCGCGGCTTCGATCAGACGGCGGTCCGTAGAGCGGATCGGCGCGCCACCGTTGGACGAATCCGGGCGCAGCAATGCCGCGACGATCAATCCTATCATCCATGGCAGAACGGGGACCGAGTATCGCGGAATGAGATCGAACGGCGCGTGCGTGGCGGCGAGATAGGCGATGAACAACAGCGACGGGTGGTCGAACTGGCCGCGGCGGAGGAGACGCCACGCGCCGAATGCGAGCAAAAACCACCACGCGAGTTGGAGAAGTTGCGCGGCCCATACCACGAACAGCGTGGCGACAGACAGGCGGCCTTCGCGCGCTTCCTGGTTGCCGATGAGCTCCACGCCGAATTTCGGCGACAGCGGCGAGGTGAGCGAGAAGAGACGCAGCTCGTCCACGCCGGTCCAAAGCGCGAAGCGCGCGGCGATGGACGGCGACTCCGCGATGATGAGCTTCGCGCGCCGCAACAGTTCATCGTCCGCCTGGTAATAACGCGACCCTGCGCGCAGGAGAGCGTTCTTCTCGTCCCACGTGCGCTGCCAGAGCTGAATCACAATCGGTTCGTGGCCGGGGAAGAACCGCAACACCGTCGCTTCGCCGATGACCACGGACCCGTAACTCGCCCACAGGCGATCCCATGGTTCTATGGCTTTGAGCGCGCGCGTGTACAGCCCGATGCCCGTGCGATAGGTAATATGATATTCGCCGAACGTCCGTCCGTTCCGGATGATCCACGGGGCGATTGAGATCGCAGCGATCGCAAGGACGATGACGGCATGAAGAACATGCTGCTTCGCTTTCCCGCGCCACGCGATCACGGCTGCGAGAAGGATCGGCAGGAAGAGAAACCCGGCTTTCGTGAGGATGAGGCACCCGAGGACGAGGCCGAGGAGACATGCGACCAGAACAGGACGCGTTTTCTCGCGCGGACGGATTGTCAGGAAGAACAGCCAACCGACGAGGGCGACGAGGAACGACGCGAGCGATTCGGAATAATGCTGCCCGGCCCATACCACGTATCCCGGGTAGATCGCCGTGAGCCACGCGACCGGTAATTCATACCGCGGATCAATCCGCCCCGCCGTGCGCGCGGCGAATGCGAGCGCGCCTGCGAGAAGCAATACCTGCAACCACAAAATGACGGGCGGATGGATACCGACGACAGCATAGACGAGCGCCCGGAACGCCGGATACCCAGGCTCGCGGTGCATCGTCGGCTGCGCCACGTTTGGCGTGAACTCTTCGGCCAGCTCGTAACGGCCGTGGAGGATGCTCTTCGCGAGCGTGTCGTACTCGTAGGCATCGCCGAAGAGCTGACCCGGCTGCGTCACCACGTAGAATGAAGCGAAAACCATCGCGATGAGCGATGGCCAGAGCAGCGAGCGCGCGGCGAACGTCTTACGTGCCATGGTGGTTGCGCGCCACTCGCGTGCGCAGGAGCTCACCCAAACATCCGAGCATGAACACAATCGGCGTACTGGCGAGCATCGCAAGCGCGAAGATGACGAGGACAGACGATATCGGAACGCGATTCACGAGGAGCGCCACGACCGTCGCGACCGTCGCGATTGCCACGAGCATCAGGTCCACCATGATCCCGAGTTTGATGGGATTATGTGCCGCGATGATGGACGTCATGATCTGCGCCGTGCGGAGCGTGTCGCGGAAATGGCGGATCTTCGAATTACCGATGCGCCTCGCGTACGGGATCGGACGATAGGCCACGAATTGCCCGTTCAGCATGAGGATGAGCGTAATGGACGTGGTGAACGAGAATCCCATGCAGGTCCGTTCGAGATATGGCAGCAGCACGGAACGACGCATCACACGGAGACCGGAATTGATGTCCGGGATTTTCCGGCCTGCGACGAATTCCGCGATCACGCGGAAGACGATGCGTGCCGGATGTTTCCACCACGACTGCTTGTACTCGCTCCCCTGCCGCGCACCCACGGCCATGTCCAGCCCCTCATCCATCATGGCGACCAACTGCGGAAGTTCTTCGACAGGATATGTGCCGTCCGCGTCCGTAATCGCGACGTATTTATGCCGCGCAGCACGGATACCTCGTTGGAGCGACAGGCCATAGCCGCCATTCACCGGGTTGCGGATGACTGAAGCGCCCGCAGACCGCGCGACCTCCCCCGTCTTGTCACCCGACCCGTCGTCCACCACGAGGATCTCCATGTCCCAGGCGTTGAACGAAGCCACGGCCCTCAACCGCTCGATCGTTGGGCGGATGCCGTCTTCTTCGTTGTAGGCGGGGATAATGACGGAAAGTTGTTTCATACGGTGACGAGTTCCCATCCTTCACGGAGGGACGCATACAATTCGTACCACGACCTGACCGACAGAAGCCGGCGCACCAGATAGCCGGGCCGCAGGTAGAACCGGCGGATCGCGCGACGCTGGAGCCGGTAGATGACCTCATTCGGGAGTGAACTTTCATCGTTCGTCTCCCCCACCCACGACGGCATCGTCTTCGACGAATCGTAGGTCATGCGATCTTCATTCACCGCGCCCTTCTCTTTCATGAGCTTTCGGAACGTGGTGCCGAAGCGCGGCGTGGCGATATTGAATGACGCAAAGTCGAGCGGGAGCCTGCGCGCGTATTCGATCGTGTCGAGGATCGACGCTTCAGACTCTCCCGGCAAACCGATCACGAACGTACCGACCGTACGCATACCGATCTGCCGCGTGAGGCCGAGCGACCGCTCCATCTGTTCACGCTTCGTGTTCTTCTTGTACTGCTTCAGAATCTCCTCGTTGGCGGACTCGATGCCGTACATCACGGTATGGCACCCGGCGTCACGGATTGCCTTCAGGAATTCTTCGGTCACCAAATCCACACGACTCCAGCAGGTCCACTTCAAATCGGGGTGTTCGGTCTTCAGTCGCTCAAGAAACGCTTGCGTGCGCACGCGATTCACCCCAAAAGTCTGGTCGCGGAAGAAGACCTCATTGATTCCCAAGCGACGAAGGAAACGCAATTCATCCATCACTGTATCGAGATCGCGCAACTTATACCCGGTCGTGCTCATGGGGCAGAATACGCAGGAGAAAGGGCAACCGAAATCCGTAAGGACAGTCGCGAACTTTGGTTCAATGGAGAACGGAAAGCTGTAGCCATCGAGCGGCCACAGGTCCCAACGCGGGATGGGCATGTCGTAGAAACCGTGGCCGTGCTTTTCCGGTCCGGCGCGGACCACGCCGTCCTTGCCGCGATAGATGATGTTGTCGTACATGCGATCTTCCGTGCGACGAAGCCAGTCCACGAGGTCGTGCGTGGAAAAATCCGTGAGGATTGCATCGCAGAACGGATGGAGGTCAAGACCGCTCTCGCGGATCTCACGGTACACGTCGCCCGAACCGATGAAGGTGACGTTCGGCAAACGTCGTTTGAGCTCGGTGAGGAACGGGACGTCTTCTTCGTACGACGGCGATGCGATGAGGTAGACCACGATGTCCGGTTTGAACGCCTCGATCTTCGACCAGGTCGAGTCGGGCGTGAGGTTAGACGCAATCGCGTCCACGCACTCCAGATGGTAGCCGGCCCGATCGAGAATGCCGGAGAGATACACGAGATCAACCGGATGATAATAATATTTCGCTTTTGAAACGAGTGTGCAGAAATAATCCCGAAAGAAGTGCTTGGTCCCCGGTGGATTCAATAACACGGCCCGCGGTTTCTTCGGGCCGAGTGCCGCACCGGCGAACGTTGCCTTCTTTTCCTGGTCCGTTGGCAGCTGTGCATCTGCCACAAAAACAGTATTTAACATGATGGAATCGCCGTCAGAGGGTATGGTGGATTGTGCCGCGCGTCAAGCATTCAGCGACGTCATTTCAACCGCAACCTACGCGTCTCAAATGCATCGTCATGATAGACCTCGTCGCTATGCGCGCGCAGCCATGACGCTGCAGGAGTTGTGGAGTCGCTCGATGCGAACACCACGTAGGTGAGCGGGTATGTGCCGATCTTTTGTTCATCGGGCTCAGCAAGGAACGCGCGGTACGCTTCGACATGACGACGAACCTCGTCGTCCGGAATCGCGCCGAACGAATGTGCGGCCTCACGGTAGTAGATGGCATGGATGCGACTCGACAGCTCTTCGCGTCGCGATGTGGGGAATGTCTTCTCCGCTTCGCCTGCCGAGACGCCCGCGAGCCACAAGTCGAAGAAATACGCGTCGCGCGCACGTTCGTCTGAAGATAGATAAGAATACGCATTGATCGCCCAATAGACGTCGCCCGAGGTATAGATGGGAATGAGGTCGCGCACGAACCCCGTGGCATACGTCACGTCCCCCGGGCGTGTGTGGTCACGAAGATACCGGAGGACACCGGCGGTCTTCTGCTGCTCGCGCCAAAACGGTAACGCAGCTTGGTACGAACGATACTGATACAGCACTCCGATCGCAGCGAGGACGATGATCGCCGGCGCGACGAACCAGATGGGCTCGATCTTCGATAAATGCCGCCTCCCCCATCGGTCATAGACGAATGACCCGACCAATATCGTTCCCAAGATCATCGTGAACGGCTTGATGAAATACCAATGATAATGCGCGATGACGATGGCGCGACCCGTGATGAGTTGCTGATTCTGGACAACAACGGCCGCCATGGCGAATGCGGCGACGAGCCAAGCCATCTGTCCCAACTTTTTCCAACAAACGATCACGAGGACGATCAACGCAGACGTCGCAAGACCGAACACGGGTTGCCGGTTCATGATCAACCCGAATCGCATGGACGTCTCCGCATAGAGTGGGTGATGCGCGGCGTGCCACATGTTCCACCCATATGGAAGGAATCCGATCACGAGGCCGAAGGCAAGGGCGGCAAGTTCTTTGACGCGCACCCAATGCTTCAAACTGACTTCTCGCAGACCGATCACCGCATAGATCGTGCCGAGCAACGTCCACACATAGATGTAGGAATAAAATGAAAGGACGGTGAGGATCCAGGTGACCATGAGCGCCTTCCGAGATCGTGATCGCAACCACACGCTGAACGCCCAAAGTGCTCCGAAAAATAATGTCGCACTCCATCCGGGGTTCACGGTGCGCGTGAACGTGAGGAACTCAAGAGTCCCCTGCGTTCCTGCAATGATCTTCCAGAGCGTGGTCGGTCCCGAATACATGAACCCAGCAAACGCATACGCCGCGACGCCAAATAGTGACCACCAATATCGCCCGGTCAGTGCAAGAAAACATCCCACCATGACCGCGAACACCATCGCGCCGAACAGAAATTGCGCCACGAGGTATGCGCGCGCCGCATCGATCCCAAGAAACGACCCAAGGCTCGCGATGACGATCTCCGGAAGCGCCGGTTGGAGATATGGTTGGTCCTTATTGCCTGCGTAAAAGACGTTTGAGGTCTTCCGGGATCCGTCCATCACCTCGCGGACACGTGCTACATAGTGATATTCGGCATCCGTCGCCTGCATCTCGATCCCGTGAAACTCCGTTGAAGGATCAACCCGCATGGCGATCGTCGGAAAAAGACAGATGATACCGAACAGAACGCTGGAAAGTGCCCATGTCACCTGCTGTAAACGAGCAAGTCGTGTCATGAGAGACGCTCGGAAGGTTTTTTTCCGATGTAGTAGAACCCGCTGGCGCTTGCTACGGAGAACTCCAACCTATTGAAGAATAGGTCGAACAGATGAGCAATGGGCGCAACAATGATCGTCCACAGCACCATGAAGAACTCAAAGAGACTCTTGGAACCAAAACTCAAAAAAGTCGCAAACCAGTATGCCAACATGATCGCAATGCCGCTTGTCGGTCCGTGGCGTAACCCTGAGTGCACCTCTTCAAAACCATCAGAAAGAACGCGCAGCCCATCAAGCGTCCATCGATAATAATCTTTCGGTGAAGAGTGGTACGGGATCATGAACGGTGTCGCGAGATACATCGCACCTCCCGGACGTAGGACGCGATAGATCTCCGCAATGATCCTCTCTGGGTCGGGAACATGTTCGAGCACCTGAATGCACATGACCGCATCGACACTATTGTTACGGAATGGGAGAACCGCGATGTCCGCAACCACGTCCACGCCCGGAAAGGCAAAGAGATCCACGTGGATCGCACTGCCATAACGTTCGCCTGCACCAGATCCGAGGTTCAGGATGATCCCGTCAGGTCGAATGTGTCTTCGCACGAATGTATTCGGTGTAATCCCACCGGACGATGCGCCGAAGATTGCGATGAACAGGCGGTACAGCCACGGAACGCGCTTGAAGATATTTTTTAAAAACACCATGAACGAATCTGGACTTGCATCGATCGGATGCCCCTGTTCAGATGGTACGAAAAAGATCGTCTGTCCGTTGGTCGAATACGCCGTGTTGCACTGAACGCAGACGACGCGATCGCCGTCCGCACGAACGTCAGACGTACAGGCGACGCAACGCAGGAGCGCAAGCGATGGAAAACTCATACCCGCTTATGAAGACGCGACACGAGCCGAATCGGCATCCAAGAGAACGGAACGGCCTCGATCTTCTCGATCACGAGTTCATCGCCAACAACGGATGTGAGGAGTGCACGGTCGAACGTATGCAAATGCCACTCATCGTCCATCTTGGTAGAAATTTTCGGGAACAGAAGTTTGAATACACGGAGTTTGAGCAAGAATCCTTTCACCGCATTAATGAATTTTTCGTTGGGCACGGAGATCACCGCAACACCGTCCGACGTTAATACGGTCGCGATCTCTCGGATCACACGATCCGGATGCTGGACGTGTTCCAAGACCTCACTGCAATACACGCGGCCGAATGACTGCGATCGTAGCTCGGGTGGGAATTGTTCCGCGTTTCCTTCGATGAGTTGCGCATCGGGAAGTCGTTTTCGCGCGATCGTGAGCAGGGTCGGGCTCAAATCGAGGCCGCTTCGCTCGGTGGCAGGGATCTGGACGAGGATGTTGCCGGCTCCGACACCCACCTCCAGCACGCGCTGGCCAGGCTGAACGTCGAGAAATGAAAGAATGCGCTTCACGCGCGTCCCTTCGATCCAACGAACAATGGCGTTCGAACTCTCGTGATACGCGTCCGGATTATATTTCGCCGCCATGGCTTCGTTCCATTGGAAGAACTCCTGTTCGGTCTTCGGAGTCACATCATTCATACGTTCATGGTCTCACGGACATGATAAGGGGTCGCGTGCTTGCTCTCATAATACGTCCGCATCATCACTTCGGCGAGCAGACCGAACAACAGGAACTGCACACCCACGATCACGAACATCGCACCGACGACCGGCAGAGGCGTCTGCACCAGGTGAAGACCCCGGAATCGGAGGACGATCGCGGCGATCTCCGCGATGCTCCCGATCAAGAGCGCGATGAAACCCACGACACCAAAGAAATGCATCGGCTTGTTGAATGATGTCGTCAGGAACCGGACGACGATCAGGTCGAGCAGGACTTTGAACACGCGCGACAGACCGTACTTGGACACACCGTATGAACGTTCGCGATGATTCACCGCGATCTCCGTGACCTTGGCGCCCGTCCACGCCGCATACGCTGGGATGAACCGGTGCATCTCGCCATACAACTCGATCCCTTGGATCACGTCGCATTTGTATGCCTTCATCGTGCAACCGTAATCATGCAACGACACACCGGTCATCCATGAGATGAGCGTGTTCGCGATCCACGACGGAAGTTTGCGCGAGAAGAACGCGTCCTTGCGGTCTTTACGCCATCCGGACACGCACGAGAATCCTTCATCGATCTTCTCAAGAAATTTCGGGATGTCCGCCGGATCATTCTGCAGATCCGCATCCATCGGGATGATAACTTCACCGGTTGCCATCTTGATCCCGCAGCTCATCGCCGCGGTCTGTCCGTAGTTCCGTTGGAACACCACGCCCTTCACTCGCGCATCGCGACGACACAGGTCACGCAAGATATCCGGGCTCTTGTCCATCGATCCGTCATCGACGATCATGATCTCGAATGCGACCGAGGTCATCCGATCTGCGATCACGCGCAGTTCCTCGTAGAACAGAGGGAGGCTCTGCTCTTCGTTATAGACCGGGATAACAATGGAGACGCTTTTGACCATATCAGCGCTTCAGCCACGCACGGTACCACAGCTGGAACATGAAGAAAGACCAGAGTTCTTTACGGCGATCCGGTCGTCCGCGGGAGTGTTCGTCGATCATTTTTACGATGACGGACGGCTCAAAAAGTCCCTGCTCTTTCAAGAACGACGAATCCGACAATTCACGGAGACGACCTGCAAGCGGTCCGTTCAACCATGCGGCAACAGGCACACCGAACCCGTGCTTCGGTCGCTTTAATATATCCTCCGGAAGTTTGCCGCGTAGCAGCTCAACGAAGAGGCGTTTCTTTTTCCACGCGCCGATCTTATATCGGTCCGGGATGCGGAAGACGGACTCGACGACCCGCCGATCAAGAAGCGGCGCGCGCGCCTCGAGGCTCATCCACATGGTGGCGCGATCCACCTTCACCATCACGTCGTCCATGAGGAACGTGCGCATGTACGCCCAGCTCCATCGTTGCCAGAACGAACGGTCGCCCGTGAGTTCATGAGCGCGAGCCGCAAGTAATTCGTCGGCGAGAGCGACCCGTGCCGCGTCACGCACATCCGGTCGCAGCAGCGAGGACAGATCAGCAGACGTCCATGCCCCGCGCCACGCCGTGTCCCTCTTCCACGGATCCGTCTCTCCCATCCCTCGCACGAGCCGCTGAAGCTTGAAACCTGCGCTGAAATACCCACTCCCTGCGGGAACCAAGCCCGCGACCCGATTGCCCCCTCGGCTTCGCTCGGGGCAGGCTTTTGCATAAACATTCCAGAGATGCGGGTGGGATTGAGCAAACGCGTGTATGGGAACATGCTGATATCCCAAGAGCAACTCATCTCCCCCGTCCCCTGCCACGGCGACCGTCACTTCCTTCCGAGCGAAGCGGGACAAAAGCATCTGCGGCAACACGGCCGCGTCCGCGAGCGGTTCGTCGAGGCATGCCACCGCTTCATCGAGCATCGCCAGCGCGGACGCGGACGTGAGCACGTCCACCCGATGGACGAAGCCGAACGTCTTCGCGACCACGGCCGCCGCGTCGCGCTCATCGTGCGACGCGTCATCAAATCCGATGGTGAACGCCTTCAGCGCAGACGAAGATTGCCGTGCGGCCGATTCGGCGATCACGGCGCTGTCGAGGCCGCCGGAGAGGAAGATGCCGAGCGGCACGTCGCTCACGAGCCGCTCGCGGACCGAAACGTCTATTGCCTCACGAAGCGACGACAGCGCGTCGCGTTCCGTCATACCTTCGACGGGACCTGCAGGCGGCTTCCAGAATGTCCACGTCTTCTCGACATCCCCGTCTCTCCACGATATCGCGGTCGCCGGTTCGAGTTTCTTCATCCCTTTAAAGATGCCGCGCGGCGTAGGCACGGCGTCCGTGCGGAAATAGAGTGCGAGCGAGACCGGATCAATCTCGCGTGCGAGGACCCCGGCGGCCAACAGCGCCTTAGGCTCGGACGCGAACCAGAGCGTCCCGTCTTTCACGATGTAATACAGCGGCTTCTTCCCCATCCGGTCGCGCGCGAGGACGAGGCGCTTCCGTGGTCCGTCCCAGAGCACAATTGCAAACATCCCGTTCAGCTTCTCAAAACATGCATCGCCCCACTCCTCATACGCGTGGACGACGGTCTCCGTGTCGCCGTGCGTCTTGAACGTGTGACCGAGCCGGACCAGATCGTCGTGCAACGTCTGGTACCCGTAAATCTCGCCGTTCAGCATCACCCAGATATCGCCCCTCTCGTTAGACAGCGGCTGATGCCCGCCTTTGACGTCAATGATCGACAAGCGGCGAAAACCAAATCCGACTCCGTCCGACTCATAAAATCCCTCGTCATCCGGTCCGCGGCGCTTCAAAGCCACCGTCATCCGACGGAGTGCTTCAGGCCGGCAATTGCCCGCATATCCGGCTATTCCACACATATCATGAATGGATTGTCCTTCCGAGCGAAGCGAGGAACACACATACTATGAGCTCCGACGTCTCTTCCCCCACCACGCCTTCCCATTCACCCACATGCTCCGCAACCGGTACTCGAGAAAAATCTCGTTGTACGACCATGGCAACGCCGTCTCGCCGCGCACGAGACTAATGATGGACGCCCTGACCGCTTTCGCGAACTGGCCGAAAAAACTGCGCAGGTTGTACCAGATGATCCATCGGAATAGGTGTGACCATGACGTAAATGCGACTGACTGCGCTTCGAGCGCGAGGTATTTCATCTGTCGCTTCCGCCACTCTGCGGCTGGCGGCTGCGGATCGAGGATCGCTTCGTCATGATCCACGAGTTTCACGTCCGGCGGAAAGACCAGGCGTTCGTGGACCGCTCGTTCACCGAGCATAACGCCGGACGAATGTGCAAAGATGTTGGGATACCGGTACGGATAGAACAACGCGTGTTTCACCACACGCCCGTCCGGCAACTGCGTGAGTCGGAGCACGGTGTGCGCGGTCTTCACGTCGTTCTCCGCCACGATGCGATGCGTGAGCTCCAAGACTTCCGGCGTGGGAATTTCGTCGGCGTCGACCAAAAAACGCCAGTCGTATCTTCCCTTGGACCACAGGCGCAGACGCATCGACCGGAAATCCTTGATACGCTGGTTCGGCTCGTCGGTATCGAACTGCTTCTCAACGCGCACGCCAAGCGACCGCGCGTATTCCTGCGTCCCGTCCGTGCTGTTGCCGTCCATGATGTACACGTCGTCGAAGACCGGCGCGATCACGGGCAAAAGACGCTCGAGTTGCGTTTTCGCGTTGAGCGTCAAAATACCCACCGAGCACGGGATTTTCTCCATATCAACCGGCGAATGTCCGGACCGCCGCGATTACCTCATCCACTTCCGCGTCCGTCATCTCCGGGAACATCGGGAGGCTCATCATCCGCTTCGCCGACGCTTCGGCCGCCAAACACTGCCCTTCCTTCCCGCCATATCGCGCGAACGACGGTTGCAGGTGCACGGGGATGGGATAGTGGATTCCCGTGCCGATCCCATTTGCTTTCAGATGTGCCATTAATTCATTGCGACGATCTGTCATAATAACGAACAGGTGGTACACATGAGCCTCTCCCGCATCGGCCGGACATTCAACAACGTTCGCAAGACCGGCACGATACCGTGCCGCGATCTCACGCCGCCGTACATTCTTCCCGTCGAGACGCGTAAGGCGTGACGACAGGAACGCGCCTTGCAGCGCTTCCATCTTCAGATTGAGCCCAAGAATGTCGTGCCGATACTTTTCCTTCATGATCCCGTGCAGCCGTATGGCACGCAGTCGCTCGGCGAGCGTGTCGTCGTTCGTTACCACGGCACCGCCTTCGCCAAGCGCGCCGAGGTTCTTCGTGGGATAAAAACTGAAACACGCCGCGTCGCCGAACGATCCTGCCTTTCGTCCATTCAAGACCGAACCGTGCGCCTGCGCCGCATCTTCAATGACTTTGAGACCCTGCTTCTTCGCGAACGCGATGACGTCATCCATCGGTGCGACGCGGCCGTACAGGTGAACCGGGACGATCGCCTTCGTCTTCGGCGTCACGAGCCGCTCGCACGATGCGAGATCCAGCAGGTGCGTCTGCGAATCAACGTCGCAAAAAACGGGTGTCGCGCCGATGAGCGCGATTGGTTCGGCCGTAGCGATGAAGGTATTCGCCGGCATGATGACTTCATCTCCGGGGCCAATGCCCAACGCGAGAAATGACGCGAGGAGCGCGAGCGTGCCGCCATTCACGCCCACGGCATGCTTCACGCCGAGATACGACGCGAAGGCGCGTTCAAAGGCCTCGACCTCTGGGCCGAGACTGAACACGCCCGAGTCGATGACCCGGGCGGTGATGGCGAGATATTCGTCGCGATGGCTAGCGACGTCCCTCTTCAGATCGACAGATGGAACAGACATTTCGTTGTGCGGGCAGCGCTCGAATAGGAAAACTTTTCCCGTCCTGAACGATCCGTGCGACCACGGTATGCGGATCCACATTCGCTTTCACGATCGAATGCGCGCCGACGACCGATCCGTGACCGATCGTAACGCCCGGCATGATCACGGCATAGTCCCCGATCCACACGTCGTCTTCGATCGACACCGCACCGGGCGTGATCGGATACTCCTTCTGGAGCAGCGGCGATGTATTCGGACCCGAATCAGTGTGGATAACCACGCCGACCGCGAGAGTCACGCGATTCCCGAGCGTGAGCTGAGCCGATCCTCCATGCAGCTCGCAACGCGAGTTCACGTAGATGTCGTCGCCCATCACGATCGGACGGCCGGGCGATCCGAAGAGGTTCGTTCCCCTGCGGATCTTCACGTTCTTTCCGGCACGGACGTGCTTCGGGAAGACATCGGGCGAGAGGTCCACCTCCCCCCCATGTTCGAAATCGATAATCTGGCTCATGACTTCCTCCGCAATGTGCGTCTGGAGGGTAGCAAGATTCGACCTGTTCTGCAAGGCACCGGGGTGCGCTTATACGTGCGGAATTCCGCATCCTTCACGATAGTTTGCAAGAACTGTCCCGCTCACAAAATCGACATGCTTGTCCGACATCCGTTGATGGCAAGGCAGGAAGATGGCTGCATGGTGGTACCAATTTCCCGCCTCGATACCGAAACGGCGGACGAATGCGGATACACGTTTCATCTCCTCCTCATTATTCAACTTCGCGATGAACGCACCGGGCAACACGCCGGATGGAATGTCGAAATACGGATCGAGGACGGATTGGAGGTTTGCCGTATACCGATTCCAGACCCGAAGTCGTGCGTCCCGGATCTCCGACAACGGTTGCCAATGCGCGGCAACGAGACCCAGAATCTCGTTGTCCTTCCCAAGGTCGGATGACTGGTGAACGTTCCACATGCGTTCAAACGGAATCTTCATGCCCACGAGCGCACCGCCGAATTGAACGGGCAGTAACTTGGTAAACGAATAGATTCGAACGTCTCCCCACGTGCCGACGCCTTCGCTCCCCCAGCCGTAGGCGCAATCCTCAATGAGCGGGATCTGTCGTTCATCGCAGAACCGCCTCCACTCCGCCGCTCGCGAATTCGGGAACCCGAATTCATGAATCAGGAACACGGCACGGGTGCGATCAGACGGTTTCTGCGACCAACGACACACCGCCTCTATTGCACGCGTCACATGCGCCGAGATGTATGGCGTCTCGGTCGTCGTCGAAACAAGTACCTCGTCATCTGCCGTGAGACGCCCCTGATCGCGATACTCACGCAGGCATGCCGCGATGGCGTACATGGCGCGCGGGAAAATCGTGAATTCGTCGGTGCCAAATGCGTCCGCAAGGATATTGTGTCCATTGGCCGGATCGCCGGGCGACACGCCATACGCCGCCGTGTCGAACGGCGTGATGCGCAGATCGATCGGTAATTCCGGCGGCTTCATGATGAGTGGGTATTCGGCCTGACGATACCCCTCAAAATATTTCTGGAGCGAGGGACGATATGACCCGCCTACGTCGAACCAACGATACGTACTGCCGACCCACGTTTTGATGGCGTGCCACAGGAGCAGGTTGGGTGTCTGTCGTTCCTTCCCGGCTGGCGTCGACGCATGGCAGAGCATGAAAAGCTTCGGACCGACTCCCGCGAGCAGGATCCATCCAAGCCGCTCACCCGACTCTTCTGCGACGGCGACGTAGGCGTGATGACGATCTTCAAAACGCAACGGGATGTCGTCATCATTCGGCGTAAACGAGCGGACGGCTTCGAGTTCCTCCGCGGACCCATCGAACGAACGGATGGTCACGCCAATCCCCTCGCCTTTGCGCACGCTGGTACGGACGCGCTTGTCGAGCGCATCCCATGCGGCATCCGCGTTCGATAAGTCGATCAAACTGCCGCGGACAACGTAGTCTTTCGAGACGTACTTCAACGGTTCATGCATGCGTGTAATCTCTCGCGGCCTGGATCGGGTCCGTCGAATTCACGTACAACCCGGACCCAAGCTCGGCACCCGCGAATACTCCCTCGCGCGGCACGAACCGAAGTTCGAACCGTTCGCCCGCGCGCCGGGTCGAGTAACAGAAAAAATTAAAATCGTGTTTACGCTTGCGGACGAAACGGAAACAGATCCAAAGCGCATTCGCAACAGACCGACGCTCGGCAGCCGTGAGCCGCCCCAAATCATGCACGCGTCGCTTCGTGCTGATCCGAACCTCGTGGTCGAAAGGCCCTTCCGGCACGCAGGCGATCACAAGGTCGTCTTCGTAGACCGGGATACCCGTCGCCGTCCCACCTCGCTGCGCCAATGGGCCGACCACGGACATCGCCCAGAGCTGGGCGTGCGGATGGAGCTGCGTGGCGCCGGCGCTCTTCCCTTCGTTTTTGTAGAGGAGCACGGACCGGATGCGGCGGTCACGAAACGCATGGCGAAAACGACCTGCGTAAAAGGCCAACAGTTTCTCGATTCGCGCGGCGTCCCATGTGGAGAGCTGACGTGAATGCGCTCGTCCTTCGACGATCAGTTCCTGCCGACCATAGAGCCCGCTCCCGTCCGTGACGAACACGGGATATGAGTTCGGAACAGACAGGAACGTGTACGTTCCTCTGCCTGATCGGACAAGCGCCTTTTTTCCTTTCAAGCCGCGCGGGCAGAAGGAGCACCCGGATGACTTGGACGTAAAACGCTTCGTGCGGTGCGGCGCAAACAACACGAGGCCGCCCGTCCGGGCGTCCCGCGTGATCCATGAGTAGACGATCCGTTTCATCGGTCAAATTGTACTCCTTCACGCGACTTCCACGAACCTCCCGTCTTCCTTGAGCGATCGCATCGCGGCTTCGAGGATGCGGACCACGCGCAGGCCCGCCTGTCCGTCCGTCTCCGGTGAACGACCTTCCTTGATCGAGTCGAAGAATTCCTTGATCTGGCGGCGCAACGGCTCCTCCTGCTTGATGTTCGGGATGAAGGTGTGGCCCGTACGCAGGGACGGATACGCCGGCGTGTCCGCCTCCGGATCGTATGTACCGCGGTCGTAGACTCTGATGGGCTCCGCCGTATTGATGTCGTCGTACACCGCCATCTTCTTGTCACCCGCGATGACCATGAGTCGCTGTTTCAAGGGCGAGAACCAGTTTACGTGCACGTGGCCTAGAAGACCGTCGCCGTAATCCAGCGTGAGGTAGACCATCGTCTCCTGCGGAGATGTGGGGTATACAACGTGGCTCGCGCCGATCGCGGACACACGTTTCGGTTGTCTCCCGCCCAAGACCGCCTCGAAGATCGAGAGGTCGTGCGGCGCCAGGTCCCACATCACGTTCACGTCCGGACGGAACAGTCCAAGGTTCACGCGTACGGAATCGAGATAGCGAATCTCACCGAGCTCGCCGGAGCGAACGAGGTCTACGAGCGCGCGAACCTCGGGCTTGTAATGGAACACATGCCCGGCCATGAGTCGCTTGTCCGCGCGACGTGCGCGCGCGATTAGGCTTTCCGCCTCGGCGGCCGTGGCCGTAATCGGCTTTTCCACCATCACGTGCAAACCGGCGTCGAGCGCCGCCGACGCGAGCGCCGCATGCGTATTCACGGGCGTGACGATGAACGCCGCATCATAACGATCCTGAAACGCCTCCGGCGCCGGGCGTGCCACGTGCGTGCGCGGATACAGTTGAACAAGCTTCTGCGCCTTTGATGCATCCAGATCGGAAACGCCCACGGATTCCACGTTTGGAAATTCGATCAAATTCCGAACGATGTTCGGGCCCCAATACCCGGCGCCAACCA
This sequence comes from Methylomirabilis sp. (SeqCode), assembly GCA_035561755.1. GTDB lineage: Bacteria > Patescibacteriota > Patescibacteriia > 2-12-FULL-60-25 > 2-12-FULL-60-25 > 2-12-FULL-60-25. The sequence continues at coordinate 4,347 of DATMXG010000030.1, read as the reverse complement.
CGAGAACACGCATATATCGATGAACTGTCTCTACAGGAGAATGATGAAAAAATCAAGCCTCACGCCGGCTTCAGTGCAGTCAGGAAATACCCGGACGCCTGCTTACCTGACCCCTTCCGATATCGATCGAGGAATCGTCCGACATTGCGGAACACAGACGTTCGACCGGGAATAAGGTGCGTCAATGTTTCGACCGGGCCGCGTACAGGAGAAAGCTTCACGTCAACGAAGTCTGCACACAAAGACCGCAACCCGTCATCGGTAAACCGGACGTAGTCGCCATAATACCCGGGCATGGCATGATACGGCGAAAGAAACGGCACGTAGAGAAACAGCATGCCTCCGGGCTTGAGCGCGCGGTGCATTTCGCGGACCGCATCCCACGGACGCGGCACATGCTCGAGGACTGCGAGGCAAATGATCGCGTCGTACGATGCGTCCCTCACCTGTGGCATATCCATCACGTCTCCTACGATATCGGGATGGTACGTATCCACGGGGTCGAGGACCTGATACGAGACCCCTGAGAGCAGCGGCTTGATCCAATCGCGGGACGCGTCGACCACGTTCCCGCGTGATGAATCAACGCGCAATCCGGCGCCGATATCGAGCACACGGAACCCAGGACGCAACACGTGACGCACCGACGCATTGAAAAACGTTTCCCACGCAGGAGTTCGCATAATCACTTCGGCTGGCCGGAACACAAGATGTCGAGTACCTTACCGGCCGTCGTTCCGTCGCCGAATGGATTCGACCAATCGCGCGGTTTCTCCATCATCGCCTTCATGGTGCGCACGAGAGATGTGGCGTCGGTATCCGCGTAGAGGACGTTCGCACCCGCGCTGATGGTTTCCGGCCGCTCGGTGTTCGCGCGCAGCGTGACGCACGGTACGCGCAGGATGCACGCTTCTTCCTGCATGCCGCCGGAATCCGTGAGGACAACGCCGGCCGACGATTGGAGACGGAGGAGATCGAGATACCCGAGCGGTTCGGTTTGGATAAACGGCTCACCGAGCGTGATGCCTGCCGCTTCCATCGCGTGCTTCGTGCGCGGGTGGACGGGAAAGACGACCGTGAGCTCGCAGCCGCGCGCCGCGTCGCCGATGGATGCGAGGAGCGCGCGAAGCCGCTCCGGATCATCCACGTTGCTCGGCCGGTGCATGGTAAGAAGCACGTACGGCTTCTGCGTGACGCCGAGGCGCTCGGCGATGTCGCTCTTGTCGTAAGCTACCTTTGAATAGTGCAGCGCGGCATCGACGATCGTGTTACCGACCACGTGGACGCCGTCGTGCGCGATTCCTTCCTGCTTCAGACGTTCACGCTGCAGATCGGTCGGGCAGAACAGCCATTTCGACAATCGATCCGTGAGAACGCGGTTCGCTTCTTCGGGCATCGACCAGTCGTCGCTCCGCAATCCAGCCTCAAGATGCGCCACGGGGATCCCCAGCTTGAAGGCCGTGAGTGCACCCGCGAGCACGGAGTTCGTATCGCCTTCAACGAGGACCGTCTCAGGACGCAGCTCTTCGAGCGCGTCCGTGAGCCGTTCCATCATGAGGCCGATCTGCTTTGGCGCCGGATGCGAACCCACGTGCACGTGTGCGACCGGTTCCGGCAGGTTCAGTTCGGAAAAAAAGACACCGTCCAGCTCCTGCGAGTAGTGCTGACCCGTGTGGATGATGCCAACTTCGACGCCGCGACGCTGCGCCTCCAAAATGACCGGGGCGCACTTGATGATCTCCGGGCGTGTGCCGAGGATGATCCCTAAAAACGGTTTCATGGAGCTCGAGCATGCCCGTTTTTTACGCCGTCGTCAAACCCCGAGGAGAGCCCGATTACGCGGTTTTCCGCTTGATCATGCACCAGTTTGTGACAAAGCCCAATAGCTACACGAAGCCTACACATGGCAGGGTTCGTCGTGACACGAGGTACTCTGTCACAAACTGGTGCGTGGTTGACCCTCATGGTCGAACGACCTAGTCTGTACCCATTCGACGCACATGAACGAACAACACAAGGAACCGTCTCGGTCATCATCGTGCACGCAATGGGCAGATCGCGCGTGGTGGTTCGGCGCCCCCGTTCTGATCGCATTCATCACCTGGGGACCGTATTGGATCCGGAATCTTACGATCGGACGCAAAGACTGGCTTCGAATCCCCGCACTCGCCGCGACGGTTTTCGATATCACCGCGTATCTGCAACCGATCGGGCAAGCGATGACGGGAGTCGTCACGGCGCACCTTATCGGTCCGTTCGCTCCGCTCATGCGCGGCATCGCGCTCGCGTTCCCTGGCGCGAGCGTTCCTGAAGCCTGGTTTGTTGCGCGCTGGATTACAACGACGGCGGCGCTCTGGATATTCGCCTGGTGCATTGAGCGCTGGAGCGGACTCGGTCGCGGCATGTCGCGACTGCTTTCACTTTCATTCTGGATCGCATTCATCCTCGTGCTGGGAATGAAACCCGGATTCGCTTCGTGGCTATTTCCGTTCGGTGTATTCGGGATGGTCGCCGTGATCATCATCGGTGAGCGGCTGGAACAGCGACGGATCATTCCTGCGATCGTATGGTCTGCTGTCGCGCTCGCGAGTTCTTCGCTCTACGCATGGTACTTCCTGTTCGTTGCCGTGTGGCTCGGAGCCACATGGTTCCTCTGGCTCGTAAAGAATGCGCCGCGCATCGCCAGTGCGCTCGCCGTTCTCGGTTCCGTAAGCGCGAGCGCGTTTGCCATCATGTTCGCCCGATGGGTCACGGGGACGCCCGAAGGCATTGTGTGGATCGAGCTCACGCAACGCCTGTCGTTGAGCTACACGCACATGATTTTTCTGTCAGGATCCGTGCTGCTCACGATACTCTGGACCGCGCTCTTCGGCGCGCTCTATACGATCGCGGGCTCGGAAACTCGGCGGAGAATTGAAGTGACCGGCATTGCCTGGCTCTCGCTTCTCCTCACGTTCTTTCACTCCCCGTTCACCGGCCACTACATTCAGAACGACCATTTTCGGAGCGCGGCGGCAATCCTCTCCTGGTTCGGTCTGGCCGTAGTATGGTCAGTCGTCTCTCGGGGCCTGACGACGCACGATCCCTCGGCGGAGGTTGCACTGAGCCGAGCCGAAGGGCCCGGGACAGGATCCCGACGCGCCAGACTCATTCCCTATCTCGCATGTGTCATTTCCCTCGCCTACGTGATCCGCATCCTCGCCGCACCGTACGCGTGGAATCGGGACTTTTTGAACGTCCTCCAACTGACGCATTGGTTCGCGCTCCTCGTGGCGTCCTGGCTCGCGATCCGCTGGATGCACGCGAAGAAGCAGCTCGACACGAAGACGTTCGGAACAATCGTTCTCTTTGGATCGCTCGTGATCGGAGGAAATGCGATCGCCGCGACATATACCTACGAATTCAAAAATCTGCCAAAAATCGAAACGCTTGTGCCCGTCTTCGACTGGGTAAAAACGAATGTTCCGTCGAATGCCTCGCTCTGCGCGGATCACGGCGGAGACGCCTACAGCCTCGACGACATGATCGCCGCACACACCGGCCGCGTGGTCCATGTCGCGCACACCACGCTCTACCATCGCGAACGGGACGCCGCATACCTGGATCGCATGCGAACCGTCGCCGCGTTCTACGACGTGCGGTCTGCAGGCGACGAGGAGTATTGGCGGCTCCAAAGCTCGCTGAACCAATTCATCGTATGCGAGCAGTACCCGGTCCAAACGAGGCTCTTCAAGGCGTTCGGCCTGTCGCAAAATCGGATCGACGCCCTCACGGGATGTCCGCGTGCAACGATCGACGCCCGCTGGAAGTACGTGAAAGACGCCATCGACCAGCCGCACCCTGACGCTGCGGCGTTCGAGCGCATCTGCCCGTACGTAGCAATCCCCGTAAACAAGAATTCCTTCTGGCACCTGCCGGAAGGCTATCGTGAAATTCCGGTCACGGATGACGTCTCAATATTTGCAGCGCCATCTTAAAATCGCCTTCCCGACCAAGGCTCCACTCTCAAGCGCCATCCCGAGCGAGTCGCCACTCTCAAGTGTCATCCCGAGCGAGTCGCCACTCTCAAGCGTCATCCCGAGCGAGTCGCCGTGTGCTGGTCGCAGGAGCAACGAGCTGCCTGGCGACGAGTCGAGGGACCCCCTAAAGGCCGCAACATCACTTGATGTATCGAGGGGGTTGCTTCCCTCACACCTCGAGACTTCATGAAGCCTCGAGTCATCGTAGGCGGGTGACCATGCAACAATGAACGATGCCGGTGACGCGCAGGGGTCCCTCGACTCGTCGCCAGGCAGCTCGTTGCTCCTGCGACCAGCACACGGCGACTCGCTCGGGATGACGCTTGAG